>WAPZ01000677.1 GCA_015520535.1 Candidatus Heimdallarchaeota archaeon | reverse complement strand
TAATTATCTTAGATGCTATTATTAAAGAATTGTAGAAATCTAACTACGCATTTTTGTTCTTTTTTTGGGGAGGGGTCGGCGAATATGAGTCACGATTCTTATGAGTGTTCCAAGTGCAATCACGATAAAGAGTGGAATAAAGCCCCAAAGCAAGCTATTTTTGATTAGAAGCGGTATTGTTAGAAATAAAATTGTAACAAAAGTCAAATCGGGAAATGTCCACAAGAAAGTTCGCATCCAACTCTTATTACGTTTCAATATTTCATGATCTTTTGGTGTTCGCTCAAAAGGATGGTTTCGTTTTACGATTCCGGCAAGACAGCTGATAAAAGTGGGGATAAGCATTGAACCGCTAATGATGGAAAAAAGTGCCACATCAATTAGTGCGGTGATAAAAGATTTTCGTCCACCTCGCATTACACCAGAAAAGTACGCTAAAAATGCTAAGACTGAGGCTATAGACACTAATATACTAGGAATTAATGTCCATGGATATAAAGGTGGCTGATAGAAAACGTTGATTGTATTTGTCCATACAAGAACAAGAAGGGAGACGATGTTTATAAAAACTACGGCTGAAAGGAAGTAACTAGACAAGTGGAGGGTGGATTGCAATTTTTGAGTAACTGACAGACGTTTCGTGCCCCAGATTTCTTTGAAGAATATAATTAGGTTTTGTGCATATCCTTGCGCCCAACGATATTGTTGAATCAAAAAAGAGCTGAAAGTGTCGGGAATTGTTTGCATCACCTTTACATGTGGGACGAAAAGTATTTGATACCCGGCTAATTGTGCTCGGTACGACAAATCTAAATCTTCAGCGAGAGTTCGCGGTTTCCAGCCACCGATTTGTTCGATGATACGACGCGCCCAAATTCCGCCGGAGCCATTAAATTGTAAAAAGGCATGAAGCGCTTGTCGCCCCATTTTTTCTATATAAAAGTGTGTATCGATTCCCGTTGCAATCCCTCGCGTTAAAAGATTTTTGTCCCGATTTTTATGTTTCCACATGGCTTGAACGGCAGCTAATTTTGGATGTGCAAAAAAGTAAGGAATTAACTTCTGCAGAAAATCGGGAGGTGGAATAAAATCGGCATCGAATACTGCAACATATTCGACATCTTTGAGTAAGGTGAGACCATATTGAAGTGCACCGGCTTTGAAATGCTGATTTTTAGTATTACGAACTAGTTGGACAGTATGTGAAAGGGTAGTATGTTCTTTTAACCAAAGATCGATGTAATGGGTGGTTTCATCGGTCGAATCGTCCAAAATCTGAATGGTACAACGCCCATGCGGATATTTGACTTGTGCAACAGCATTTAATAATTGTAATACCAATTTACCTTCATTATAAATTGGCAGTTGAATGGCAACTTTTGGCCATTCTACGTTGTTGGGGATCTTAGGTGATTTAGAGGTTATTGTCTTTTTATATTCACGTTTAGAATATACCATAAGAATGAAATAATTTGTTGGTAAAGGAAGAAGAAAAAGGGTGGAAATAATATTAAGCGCAATAAAAAATGCAATTACCGGATCAAATGCCACATTTAACGCCCTAGTTGTTTTTCTAGTTTTGATTTCTCAAAATTGTCTGTAATACTGATAAAAAAGTTTCTAAATGTTTCCTTTTCGTAGCTGGCATAATTACCACACGTAACACGTCGTTTACTAAGCTTACTGCCCATCTATTCTTCCATAATGCCTTGTAGATATTTTCGACCTTATATTGTGGCGGCGCATTCACACCAATAATGTTCATTGGCGGTGGTGAAAGTTTCAACCGAAAATGTAAGCGTTCGAAATTTTCAGCCAAAAATTGAGTGTTTTCCAAGACCGCCTGAACTATGTGAACATATCCTTGAAAACCAAGGTGTTTCCATAACCCATAAAATGCAATAGCTGACGCTCCCGTTCTGGTCCCGGTCAAAGTATGTTGATACCGTGCTTGTTCTCCTAAATAGGGCAGATAAAACTCAACATTTTTTAATAATGAACGATCTCGATATAATAAGACGCCAGCGGGAATTGGAATGCGTCCGAACTTGTGGGGGTCAACAGTTAAACTCGAAACACCATCGATCTTAAAATCAAAAAGAATTTCTTGACGTCCGACGGCTTTATAGAAAGGAAGAATTAATCCGCCAAGTGCAGCATCCACATGCAGCCAGATGTCATGCTCTTGCGCCAATCGTCCAATCTCAGCGATTGGATCGACACTTCCCAATAACGTGGTTCCCGCAACCGCAACAATAGCAACCGTTTTCTCGGATATTTCTTGCTCCAATGCTTTAATGTCCATTCGATAATTCGTATCAACGGGAATTTTTTTTAAGGTTATTCCCATGAGATCTGCAGCCTTGTCAACAGAGAGATGAACGGAAGCGGGTGCCAAAATTTCAGCGTCATGAAGTGCTTCATGGCCTTTCTCTTTTTTGAATTTGTTTCGTGCCGCCCATAAAGCGGTAATATTTGATTCTGACCCCCCGGTTAAGAAAAAACCAGTGCCTTGTTCGGGAAGGTGGAGAAGATCACCTAATACGCGTATTGCACGGTGTTCTATTTCTTTGGCACCGGGAAAGAGGGAGGGGTCGCCGAGATTACGGTCTATGAAAGTCTGAAAAAGCTTTATCGCCAGCTGGTGTGGAGAGGTACACGTAGAACTAAGCACATTTCCCTTTTTGTAATCAAAATCTGCGGAAAGATGACGAAAAAGGTCGTCATAAATCCATTGAGGAATCTCTTCACTATTTGAGTTCAATTTTTATCCTCAAGCCTCTTTACCAGATATTATTTCCGTAATTCTCGTCACTACTCTATTTAACACGAATTTCTTTTTCTTTATTTATTTGTCACCATGGATCTACGTCATTAATAATCGTGGTTGTAACAATTAGGAAAACTTTTTTGAATTAAAAGAATTGGCGTTCATCTTGAATATGTTTTGGTAGTCGTGGCTCAGAGTTACTAAAATCGGTGAATTAAATGTTTGAATTCAATGAATACAAAGATTTATTAGACCATTTGGAAGAAACACTAAAACTAAGGTTAAAACCGTATTATCGTGCGGTGTATCTGTTTGGATCATGCGAACGTGAGTTACAACAATCGGGTTGGATCATTCCTGGTGTAAGTGATTTGGATATAGCACTAATCATAGATACTGGAGATTTAACTAGTTATGATGATGGATTTAACCCCTTAGATGAAATAACGCTTGTTTTAGAGGAGTTTTTTCTTCATCCAATTTATTCGACCCTATTAGATCTCATTATTTGGGAGTATCAAGAATTTCCAGTTACTACTACGGGAATTGAGCGTGATGCCATTATGATACGTGCGGCATCACGGGGAAAACTTCTGTTAGGGAAGGACATACTTTCACAAGTAACGCCTGCCGAGCGTTTAATTAAGGAAACGGCTTTAAGTCGTTTATATCGAGCGTATGAGCAATTTAAGCAAGCATATTACAGAAAAGCCTTGATTGGTAATTATGATCTTGCGTATTTAGCTACCGATAGTATTTTTGAAATTGCATGGGATGTTCTCACTTTTTATGGCTATGATTGCAAATACAAAGCCGAAGTTCCCGATCTTTTCTTAGAAAAATTTGCCGACAATAAAGAACTAGCAAACTTTTCGCAAAATCTTTTCCAAGAAGCAATGCGATATCGTCTTGGAAATCAAAAACTTGATACTACGAGTTTTATCAATCAAACCTTAAAGTTTTTCTCTTTATTATTAAACTTAGTTCGCAATCCTATTTAAAGAGTCGTTTGATAAAAATACTAGGAAAGCAAAGAGGATGTAAAATGAGTTTTATAGCTCGACTCCGAAAAAGGATCCAAAAAGAACGCCAGGCAATTAAAATAAGTTGGCTCGGATTAGATCATGCTGGAAAAACAACCATTTTGAAACGACTCAGTCAAGGTGTGTTTGATGAGAGAAATGTCCGAACTATGGGCATGGATGTGCATCAAGTGTTACTACCTGGGGTAGCGGGAACCAAACCCATTCAAATGGTGGCGTGGGACTTAGGAGGACAAATTACGTTTCGTGAATCATTGTGGGAATCTTACATGAGAGGGAGTATGGGCGTAGTTTATGTAGTAGATGCTGCAGATCCCGACCGTTTTCCAGAAGCCAAAATGGAATTGTGGAAATACGTCATTAATAATCCTCAGACCACTGGTATTCCCATTTTAGTTTTGGCAAACAAGCAAGACCTACCGAACGCACAGCCACCAGGAAAAGTCGCCTATGCCTTAGACCTCCATAAAGTATATAACCATTCCTACAGCATTATGCCAACTAGCGCTAAAACAGGCTTTAATATACAAGAAGCGCTTGAATGGCTGAAACAACGAGTAATAGCGAAACTAAACGAATAATAATCCAATCAATGATTGGTGTCTCGCAAAATTTGTTTAGAAATCTGTGATAGAAATGTCTAACGAAGATATATATGAAAATAAAAGCAAAACAGTAAACAGTGATAATTTTTCTATTACTTTAATACCTATAGCCGAGTTGAAGATTCATGAAAATATAGTACGACGTCGTGTGGAACAATTAAAACAGTCTATCAAGGAAAGTGGTAAATTTACCTTACCAATCCTTGTTTCGACGGAACGCATTATATTGGATGGCCATCATCGCTATCAAGCCCTAAAGGAATTAGGAGCTAAATATGCACCGTGTGTGGTTATTGACTATCGAAATAATGACGATGTCAAGCTGTCTACATGGTTTCCGGTTGGTGATACCCTTGAACCAAAACAATTTTCAGAATTAGTTCGTTTTTTTAGGAAGACATTACATCAATTACCGGATGGAAGCGTTAAGATTGAGGACCTAACTGAGGCACAGTTAAATAATACTCTTACCAAATTACAATTACAAGGCCTTTTGGTGTTATTTGACGCCACCCAAAATAAAAAGGAAAAAATAATCATGTTTGGAATTAAAGAAGATCTAAATACCTTCTTACAAAAAATTGAAGCAATGTGCTGTCAGCTACACTTTGTTCCAACAGCGAATGAGGCCTTGGACTTAGCACGTAAAAGTCAAACCTTTGTTATTTTAAGAAAAATTTTAACAAAGGAAGAAGTAATCAATTCTGCTCTCAAAGGAACACCATTACCGCCGAAAACTACCCGTCATATTTATCCGTTCAAGCTCTATACCATAGACGTCGAACTTTCCCAACTTTTTAATCATCACAATTCACAAAATAGTGGGAGATCTCTATCTAATGGTTTTGAAAACTAGTGATTATATAATTTCTTCAGGATATTTTCCAAAAAAAGAAATTAAAAAATTATTCCTTGCAGCAGGTGCACAACGAGTTTCCAAAGAAGCCATTGACTTCCTAAATTTGTACCTAACGACCGTAGGGTTCATTGTAACAAAAGAAGCTTTGAAAGAGATGTATAAAACGTCGTCTTCCAAAAAGAAAGACTCGATGGATGGCAAATTAATCGATAATGTATGGAAGCGAAATATTTCCGAAAAACTATTAGAAAATCCCATTATCAAAAATCTAACCGTAACAGAAAAGGAAACAAAGCCGCTCATCCATTATATCTGGTTAATTCATCAATCGGGTCAATGTCTTCTTTCTAAATCCTATTCTGGTCTTCAATTCCCCGACGCCATAATAGCAGGACTACTTGTGGGTATTTATAATATGATGATGGAAGTCACGGGACGAAAAATTCGGTTCATTGAACTAGGAGATCTTATAATTCATATTCATAGCGTTGGGGCTCTTATTGTAACGGTAATTTCAGATACCAAAGATGTTGACCTCATCTCCACAGTTTCAAGAGCCATAGCACATGAATTTGAAGCTCAATATACTGACGTACTTGAAGATGAAATTGTGGACTTGACAATTTTTGAAGGCTTTGAAGATCGTCTTGACGAATTAGCTACACAAAGTGGGCTGCAAATACCAACTCAATTGTTGGAAAAAATTCCAATTTCTCATGAAGCCGCATTAACGGAAGAAGAACTAGAAGATACTGTTCATGCAACTGCACTCAAAGAAGAAATAAAAAGAGCCAGCCAGTTACTGTCATCGCTTCCGGTATTTTCAAAGGGAGAAGGGAATAACACACTGATTGAACGAGTAACCAAGGAATTAAAAGATAGTAATGAAGAAGACAAAATTATTCGACAAGTAACTTCGGAAAAAAAACATCTTGTAAAAGCCTTTGCTACAAATGAAATTGGAAAAACAAAAAAGGATAAGAACAACAACGAAGAAGAATAAATGATTAAATTGTTACCACCACACAATTTTTTAGCCCATTTCTCTTTTTGAGATAATGTTTTTCAAATAAATGTAAAACATCCACTACCATGAGATTATTTGGTTCTTTTTTTGACTTTTCTTAAATAAGTAACTATCACTAGGGTGGCAAAAGCTGCAAGAAAAAGAAATGACCGCGTGGGTTTTTGCACGGGTGGTGGCGGCAAGGAGTCATTTCGATTGTCCGCATTCAATCCCAGAAGTGAATATAACCATGCCTCAATTGTCCGCCCAACGATCCCCAGTGACTTTGCTGACACCGCGTTAATATCATCCTTTGTTGTATGCCACTCTGGATAGTCAAAATCAATAATGTCCACAGAAGGGATTCCTTTTTTCAAAAATGGCTGATGATCATCAATTATAGTATATTTTTTTTCGGGGAGGAAATAAGTATTATATTGTAAGGCGGCAGCTTCATCCCAAATTTCTTTAACTAAGGAATCAGTTGAGGAGCGTTCTTGATAGATATTGAGTTCGTCATCCCCAATCATATCTAGGATTACGACTCGTCCAATCGTATGATTCTTTGGCATATGTTGTGCCATATATGTTGATCCGACAATCCATGGCCATCCTTCTAATTGTCCTTGATCTTCAGCATCAAAGAATGCTAAGCTAATATAACTAGTCCAGTTATTCAAACTGATTATGCGTGCTAATTCTAAAAGTACCGCAACGCCAGAAGCTCCATCATTAGCACCGGGAACGGGAGCCGTGCGATTAGTTAAATCATTGGTCGCATATTTACGGGTATCATAATGAGCACCTATTAAAATCTGAGGACCTAAAAATGGATTTGTCGTATTAGAAAAGATTAAATTGACAAGTTCAATATGTTCGTCGTTCCACGATTCATTAGGGACAAAAGATTGCCACGTTAATTTCCAGTCGATTGGCATGTTTGAAATAATGTATTCACGTGTCTTATTAATTTCTTTGGATCCGGGGATTCGTGGACCAATGTCCAGTTGCGATTTTAAGTGATCAAAAGCTTTGTTTTCATCGAATTGAAGAGCATACTCCTTTGTCATAGTAGCCGAACTGCGATGAGTGGGAAGGGTGGTGGTATGATGGAAAAAGAGGGGATTATGCGGTAAGATAAATAAAAGGAAGAAAAACTCTAAAAATATGATAAAAATGAAAAGATTTGGTGTAATAGTATGTTTTCTCAAATGGATACCTCGGTTTTCTTTTCTTTGATCTTTACTTGTGGCCGCTTGCCGAGTAGCAGAAAACCCGAAATGGATAAGGTAGCGCCAACCACGGTCAACAAGAAAAACATAACTTTTGAGACATTATCTGGGCTTGAACTCATTACATCAAGAATAAGTTGCCAAAGTGGCTGTAAAAATAGATTTGAACCCGCTAGTATAGTAATGACACCAAAAACAAAGATAATGAGGCCAAAGAATAAAATGGCACCGCCCGCAGAAACCGCGAGTTTATCTTGGATGAATTGGATGGTAGTCAAGCGTTCAATATGACTTTCAGCTTCTTTGATGGTCTCTTCAAACTCTTTTGCTTTTCGTTCAATTTCTTCGGCAGATTTTTGTGCACGAATGGCCCGATTTTCAGCCACTTTCAGTTTTTCTTTTAAATCGTTAAGAAGCTTTTCAGTCTCCTCTTTTTCATCTAAAAGCGAGTTTAATTCGTTTTTGGTTTCGATGACTTTTTCTTCCCATTCTTTTTGTTGTTCTTGCAACTTTGTGTAATGTTCTTCGG
>WAPZ01000676.1 GCA_015520535.1 Candidatus Heimdallarchaeota archaeon | reverse complement strand
GAAGATTTGCCGGGAATTGGACCAACCACCGCGGCAAAATTGCGAGAAAATGGGTTTAATACCCTAGAGTCCATTGCTACCGCCCCTATTGGTGAGCTATCAGACTTGGCGGGTTTAGGTGAAAAAACGGCAGCTAAAATAATTGAAATGGCACGTGAAGCCCTTGATCTGTCGTTTGAACCGGCATCCAAGGTGTTAGAACGTCGAACAAACCTTAAAAAGATTAGCACAGGTGCGAATGCGCTGGATGATCTATTTGGCGGTGGAATTGAAACGGGTGCGATCACTGAATTTTTTGGCGAATTTCGTTCCGGTAAGACTCAAATAGCACATCAACTATGTGTAAACTCTCAATTGCCTGTAGAACAAGGTGGATTAAAAGATGGTGACAAAGAGGTCCTAGTGGCATATATTGATACCGAAGGCACATTTCGCCCAGAACGTATTGTTTCCATGACAAAAAGATATTCTGAATTAGATGCAAAAAAAGTGTTGGAAAATATCCGTGTTGGACGGGCATATAATTCTGACCACCAAATCGTCCTCGCAGAAAAATTGTTACGTGAAATTGCCACGGAAAATTACGGACTGGTCATTGTGGATTCGCTTACATCACACTTCCGTGCCGAATTTGTCGGACGTGGCACACTTGCCAGTCGACAACAAAAATTAAACAGTCACATTCACTCACTGTTGAGACTTGCCGAGTTAGGAAATCTAGCCGTGGTGGTAACTAACCAAGTACAAGCAAAGCCGGATGTATTTTTTGGTGATCCGACCGCACCAATTGGTGGGCATATTGTGGCACATGCATGTACAACACGAACATATTTACGAAAGTCTAAAGGCGACCGCAGAATAGCACGAATTGTAGATTCCCCTCTGCTTCCAGAGAATGAAGCAGTATTCGCCATTACTGAACTTGGAATTGTAGACGTCAAATAAAAACATTTTGAGGCGCGCACACAGCATGAGAACTTTTACCACCACACTCAAAGAGCTTACACCACTGGATATCCGATTACTGAAAATTATTGAGCACCATCAACGACTCATCGACTTTACTCCATTAGAAACAATCATTGAATATATGAAAAAGAGCCCATATACGGTTGAGGACTTACTACGAAAACTTCACAAGCGGAAATTGATCGAATATCGTTCTTTTCCTGAACCCGCATATCGTCTTACTTTTTTCGGGTATGACATGCTTGCGTGGCGTTTTTTAGTGGATAATGATTATGTAGTGGCGATTGGACGTAAGCTAGGTGTTGGAAAAGAGTCGGAAGTTTTTTTAGGACAATCAGCCGACGGCAATACAGTCTGCATTAAAGTACATCGGCTTGGAGTCCGTAACTTTCGTTATACTAAAAGACAGCGCCAATATATAGCTGAAAAACCCGATTTGCAACCGATTTTTGAAAGTCGAATCTCGGCGAAACGTGAATATCAAGCCCTTTCCCGGTTACATCATACCATCAATGTTCCAAAACCACTGATTCAGAATCGACATATAGTAGTAATGGAATTTATTGACGGAATTGACCTCTATAAAGTCAAAAAATTAGAGTTCAATGATGCTAAGATCATTTTAGAGGAAATAATTGATGCTATTACGACTGCTGTCATAAAACACGGCATAATTCATGGCGACTTAAGTGAATTCAATGTTATGCTCACGTATAAGGACGCGTTACCATACATAATAGATTGGCCACAATGGATTGATCTTTCGTCTCCCAATGCCGATGAATATTTGGCGCGTGATTTTCACCATATAGTGCGCTATTTTGTAAAAAAATACCAAATACGACCACAACTCTCAATTGAAGAACTTGTTGAATCAACACTTAGTGCCGCTCGAAGCCAAAAAAGTGAAAAAATGACCCAACTCACAGAAGAAGAATAATGGGCACATTTTTGTGCATGTGCGTTAGGACTTGTCGATATCATCGAGGAATTGAATGTACATCCGCTTTCGTCCTTTCCCCTTATTTTCACGTTTTACAATTTTAACTGGCGAAAGTTCGGTGGTGTTAGAAACATGTGTCCCGCCATCAGCTTGAATATCGATCCCTTCGATTTCTACAATTCTTATTCTTTTGATATTTTCTGGAAGTAAATTGACTTTCGTTCGGATGAGTTCTGGATGTTGGTCAAGATTTTCTCGCTCGACGTAATATGTTTTTACCGGATGTGATTCCTTTATCAACGCGTTAATTGTGTTTTCTAAGAATTCAACCATTTCGGGAGTAATCTTTTCTAATTCAAAATCCATTCTCGCTTTATTGGGATAGATTTGCCCACCGGTGACTTTTGCACCATATTCTTTTTCAATGATTGCCGATAAAATATGTAGTAACGTATGATAGCGCATTACTCGATAGCGATGTTCCCAATCAATGATGCCTTCCACGTCTTCACCAATGATCCAAGGAATAACGCGGTCACATTCGTGAACAATAAGCGCACCATCTTTTCTTGCACGTGTCACTCGAATTTTTTCGTCATCTTTAATTAAGAATCCAGTATCAGCAGGTTGTCCACCGCCACCGGGATAAAACGCCGTTTGATCCAGAATTACTTCATTTTCGTTACGAATTTCAAGAATTTTGGCTTTAAACTCTTTTAAATAGGGGTCATCATAAAACAAGGCGTGAGTTTTCTTACTCATTTTCTTTTTCACCCATTATTTACTTTTTTCCAATCTACACGTGATTGATGACACAACAAATTAATTTTTATTCACAGCACATAAAAAACCGAGCATTTGCCCGATATTATTGTCATATTATTAATGAATAAGAAAACTATGGAAAAATAATAAGTTAGAGCCGAAAATTCGTTAGGTATGAGTGAGTCCTCCATGACGATATATTGTTCATTGTGT
Organism: Candidatus Heimdallarchaeota archaeon; assembly: GCA_015520535.1. GTDB lineage: Archaea > Asgardarchaeota > Heimdallarchaeia > Hodarchaeales > S146-22 > S146-22. Next base: position 644 of record WAPZ01000676.1, on the reverse strand, counting down.
GGTAATGCACTTAATCCACAGCAGACTAATTATTACTGTCAAAATTGTGGTTTAATTGAATGCGCCACATGTTTCGCTAAGCGGCATTATGACACATCAGAACTTAATTTTTTAGAGTTAGCATGTATTGGGTGTAAGTCTGTAGGCACGTTAGCCGTCCTCTCTAATTCGAGACAAGAAGAAATCCTAGCTCTTTTTGAATTGAAAAAGCAACTCAAACGGTCAGCGTTTTCTATTGTTCTGTTTTATAAAGAACTTAAAAAGATTTTTGATGAACTATATAAGTTGAGTCGTTTTTTTTGGGTAGATGACTACTTAACGTTATGTAAAGAGTTGTTTGAGAATCTACGGTCGATCGAAGTACAAATGTTGACCAAAATCAAGGAATTTACTAAAAAATCATGGCGTTATTTGGAACAATTTGACACAAACACCAATACCATGCCGCCAATCAATCACAACTCGATTCAATATTTGCAACATGAAGTAGAAGCCTTTGATTCACATTTAAATAAAGTTCTAAGCCCAACTAAAATTCAAGTGGAGCGACTTACGAACCTTGTTGCCTATTATTCAAAAATTAGAGCCAGTTATTATGATTTTCTCATGAGCGTCATTAAATTTAAAGAACACGAAAAGATTAT
>WAPZ01000675.1 GCA_015520535.1 Candidatus Heimdallarchaeota archaeon | reverse complement strand
CGCATCTGCCGGATGACACAACCGCCAGTGAGACCATTCGAACCATTTTACAGCGATTGGCGTCCACACTCCCCGACCGACAACTCCACGACTTCATCGAAAAACTGGACATCCTGTGTCGGCTCCGCAAACTGGAGTCGCTACTTAAAATGGAGGTGAAGAAAATGGGGCTAAAATTTGACCCAAGAGGCACCCTACTCTATGATATGGGGCTAGAAGAAGGGAAAAAAGAAGGGCTAGAAGAAGGGAAAAAAGAAGGCATTAAAGAAGGTATAAAAAAAGGGAAAAAGGAAGGCATTAAAGAAGGGCTTCGTCGCGCGATTCTTGTGGGATTAAAGGCACGTTTTGGAGCGGAAGCTGTGGAAGAGGCTCGAGTGTCCGATTTATTAGCACAGATTGATACCGAAGCCACGTTAGAACGCATAGAAGAAAAAGTGCATACGGTGTCTTCGTTTGTCGAATTTTTAACTTATTTAAAAGCTCAGATTTAATTTTATTACCTTTTAATAGTCTCATTCGAAGAACAAAGCCTTTTTAAGGGATGCCACTCGTTAAGGTGGTTTTTCGTCTTTTTCTTTTGATAAAACGTCTTCAAACATCTTGCTGTAAGGAACACCTATGACAATAAGTGCCCATGAATCTTTTGGGGCTTTAATCTCTTGTACTTTATCTTCTTGGTCTAGTTCTGCTGCAAATTCCTTAATTTTTTTAATGATCTTCCAATATTTTTCATATGAGGTAATGGAAAGTTGAAACGTGGCTTTTTCCAGCGCGTCTTTACTTGGATCGAATGATTTGAGAAAGTATGTGCTAAAACGTTCTAAAATAGCATATGTAAAGGCTGAAAAGGCTTTAAACATTGAAGCAATATTTTCTTTAGAGATTTCTCCTTTATCGACTGCTTTTTGCAAAGCTTGTTGTTGTGCGATGGCGCGGAGAATCTGATCATTGAGACGATAATAATTTTCCACATAATTTCTGACTTTCTCTTTTCGGACTAAAAGAATTCCTTTTTCTTCTAAGGAACGTGTATGATGGTGTACGGTGGTTTTGGGTTTTCCGAGTAGCCTACTTAAACTTGTCAGAGATTGTTCCCCAAAACTGATCAAATAGAACAATAATTGCATTTTCAAGGGATGGGAGGTCAATTCTTTAAGAGCTTCTAAAAAAAGAGAATTTAATTCTTCTTGGGATTCAATTGGTTGGTTATCATCTTTTTTTTCATTAGAAGAGATACTCATAGCCTAACAACACCATGTTTTCATGTATTCACCGATTTTACGTAGAAAGACAATCTTTAAATACCTTTCGATAACTCGTATTATTCGATAAATCGTATAATACGAATTATTGAATGGTGAATGGCATGGAGAAAAAGCACAAAATTCAAGAACAGCTGCCAAAAGAGGAGATAAAATCTGTCAATCTTTTGAATTTAAAGATTTTATTGCTTAGTATAGGTGTTGGATTGATTTTTAATTGGATTTCCTTTTATTTATCCATTGTTCTTGGGTTTTTGAGTATAGGAGTGGGTTCTTTAGTTATCCTATTAATTGCAAAAATGCTTTTTAGAAGGAGAGAAATTACTGATAGTGAGTTGGCATTAATTACTATTGCATATCGGGGAACAACTGCGGCTGAAGCGTCAGTTGGTCTTTTATTTATTATTTGGTTGACATTTAACGCAAAAAAATTTTTCAAGATTGATTTTAATCCGCCGTCATGGCTATTACCACCCAATGAGATTCTTACAAGTAGAATAATCCTATCCACCACATGGATTTTACCGTTACTGGTTCATTGGTTTTTGATGCTGATTCCCGGATTAATGGGGATTAGTTTTGGCTGGGCAATTCATAAAAAATTCGTTGAAAATGAGAAGGATTATCCATTTCCGGGAATTATCCAAACTAAAATTCTTATTTCTGTGGTTGCGTCTAAAGAATCTAAAAAAAGGCAGATATTTGTCAAATACGCGATTTTATCGTTTTTTATAAGCTTTATATCGACAATTTTTCTACCTTACCTTGATTTTTCTACCAATCGTCAGGTAATTGGAATTATGTTTGGTATTGTTGGTGTCACCATGTTTTCGGTCGGATTTATTGTAAAAGATCCGAAAATTACGATATTTCCGTTTTTTGCGAGTTTATTATTTTATACTTTAGTGCCGATATATGTTTTACCACCGGATTTTTCTACTGCACCTGGTTTTATTAATGTTTTTAATGCCATTTTAGCCAAATTGTATTTACCTTTTTTAATAGGACTCTTAATCGGGGCACTTTTTCTTGGTTCACTCTTACGGGGAATTTTAAAAAGAAAATCCTCTCCAAAAAATGAGATTATACAAACGACAGCAACACCGTCAGAAAAGCTACCAGATGGTTCCAATCCAGAGTTACGTGCCATTACTGAAAATAAAAGGCTTTTTAATCGAATTCAGATACAAAAGATCGTGTCAAACAATGTTAAACTCTTGAACCATTTGATTTATCGCCATTTCATTGTCATTCTCATTTTTGCGGTTCTTTACGGCTTATCGTTAATATTTACTCTCTATCTGCGTCTTTTGCCCGTACCCTTTTATGTGACTGCGATTGTTCTGTTTTGGATTCTAATAGTAGGAAATATAGTTAATGGCTATATTGTGACGCAAAGTGTGGCAAAATCGAGTAGTTCAGCCGAAATTCCCTTTATATTTAGCCAAATTCCTATTTATTTGGCTGATGGTCGTGGTTTTATCCCGTATCTTGTTATTCCAAGTGCTGAAACGCGTGAAACGACTTCAATGGTAACTTCGTTAAAGCTGGCCTCTATTTTTAGGCTTTCGTCAAAAGATACCCTAGTATCATATTTAGCTGGATACTTAGCAGCCATTTTGACCACTCCATTGTTTGCTTTATTATTATGGCACAGTTTTGGGATTGGCTCGGAACGATTACCAGCACCGGCATTTCCTTTGTTAGCAAGCATAGTTGGAGCATTTGCCGTCGGAAATCCGCTTTTGGTGTTTGATCCCGTTCAAATGATTATAGGTCTCATCATTGGCATTATTTTAGGTTCTAATATTGGTTTAGGCGCAGTTTTAGGTTTACTCTTTCCATTTCCAATGATTATTCCATTTTCTGCTGGTGGTCTAACACGATACCTTACCGAAAAGCGCTATGACCCAAAAATAGTGGAAGATAGGGGTAATTTTATATTTACCGCCATATCTGTTGGTGCATCATTGGCAATTTTTCCATTGATCATTTTTGCCTTATTGTTATAAAGTGGACATCGAAAGAATGGCTAAATGATTGTTGGTCTATTTATTTTTCTTATACACTTTAACAAGAGCTTGTGCGTTGTTGATTTCAATCTCGATATAGTCACCGGTATGGATAACGACGGTTGGATCCTTATCAAAATTATAAACTAAGGGAATTCGTGCAATACTAGAGCCAGAGACTGTTCCTTGATCTGATTCGCGATTAATCATAGCACGTGGAGCTTTTTTATTCCGCGCTAAATTAATAAGAACATATGGTGCAACAGTAGAGCCAATACCGCGAGGAAAGACAAAAATTTTGTCCGTAATAGATTTTCCATTTAATTCGTGGTCTTCTTGGACAATTTGTCCGGTTTTTGCATCTACAAACCCCAAAAACGTCACTGGAGCTTGAGAAACTAAGGCTTCTCCACGAATGATTTGTTTCGGAATACTTCTTAGGGCAGTTCCCTTTAAAATTAAATCTGGCTGTTGTGTTATGGATATATTTTCTTTTTTGTTCATTGAAACATCATCTCGACAATTTCTTTTAAGGGGAGAATGTATGTAGGAATACCATTTAATGCCGCTGCGGGAATATAATGCGCAGCTTTTGTAGAATTAGTTAAAATGGTCTTAAAGCGGCTTTTATCGTATAATGTGACTTCGGGACAGGTATCGGAAAAAATTTTCACGCCAGCTTCCCGCAAAATATTGGCAATGCCGACCGTTTCAGCAATTGCTCGTTGAGCTTGAGATGCAAAGACCCAAAATTCTTTATCGGGTTTTAATTTTTTGTTTTGAACAAGCATCGCGACTTCTCGGATTTCTTCCCAATTAGCATTAGGACAGCCAATCACTACAATATCCGGCTCAGTTTTTGGTCGGAATTCCTCTATTGCTTCCTTAAGATCATCCGCAGTTACTGTGAGTTTTTCTTCAAATTCAGCTTTTTCGATGAGTTCTTGTTCTGGGGTGACGTCTTCAACGTGATATAAGCTGGTAGAAAAGCTTGCCAGAGCCGCGCCAAGTGCCTTGAATTGATGTGGCTTTGGTTCTGGGATTAAATCTCTAAAAAGCGGAATTGGCCCATAAGGAAAATTTTTTGCTTCTAATGCTTTCCCAACAATATGTCCAAGTAAGCCAAATTCGGCCGTGTTTTTAATGGGTACCTCAACTCTTACTTCTACATTTGGGATCCGATTTTCCGTGAGATGTAACCCAAAATAAGCTGTACGTCCAGTAATAGCAGCAGCAAGAACGGTCAACGCATCTTCGCGATTTGTGCGAGCACCAAAAAATGAATTAGCAAATGTCACCGCCGAAGATTCCGCCCATGCAATATGTTGTCCTTTATGAAGGATATGACCGAAATCATAGGGTGTACAACTGCATGTTGTCATAACACCCATTTTTTCATAATAATCCAAAATTTGAAGTTGTTTTTCAGCAAATTCTGGTGGGATATACATGTCTTTCCAATATTTTCTATCCATACCTGCTGGATTAAGTGTTGTCGGAACTGCCACTTTACAACCTTTTTGAACAAACAACGAAAGTTGTGCCAGTAGACCATCACCACCTGTTAGATAAGAAACCCCGGAAACATGAGCTGAACTAATTGGAATGAGTCGTTCAGCACCAAAAAACTCGCCGACATCAACCAGTAATTGGATTGCCAATTGTGGACCTTCTCCAAACTCGCCGTTAAACATTTTTTCTTCTTCATTTGTTAAAAACATCTGTAATTCACCGTTTCGTTCATCTTTTTCATTTACAATTGTCCTTTTCATTGCTTAAAATCATAACAGCTGCAAAGGCACTATAGATCATCAAATTGATGAGCACAGCTAGTATTATAAAAACATGCCATTTTTGCTCAATAGTAATCCCGATTGCCTGGAGTGTGGCATAAATAATCATTCCAAAAGCCAGAAAAGTCACTGCCGGAGCAGCTTTAGCCCTTTTAATTAACAAGGTACCACTGACTAATAAAGTGAAACCGGTTAAAAGTTCAGCAAAAATATGAAATACCGTTTCTATCGGTCGTTCGACAAGGGTAGGTATATTATTCGTGAAAAAAAGAAATGTCCAAGTGAAGATAAGGGTAAAGCCTACCAATAAATTATAGATTCCCAGATATTCGTTACGATTCACCCATTTCACCTAGCTGAATTCAGCATACAAACACGCCACAACTATGAATGAGTTATTCTGATTCGATCAAAAAATATTAAAACTCTATTGGAGGAGTCTTTATCACGTGATTACTGTGAGTGAAGAGGAAACCGCATCCACATCCAATAGCTCTCCACCGTGGGAGTTAATTGAAACCAAGCCATTCGGTAAACTAACTATTTTAATCGATTCCAGCGATATAACATATCTTCGCATTCGTAAATCGTTTGCCTTCATTTTTGCTCTCATTCTTCCCATTATTTTTGGCGCTTTAGTAAGTTTTGTTAATATTTCTTCCAATCCTCTGGCATTTCAGCTTTCGACAATTATGATGGGACTGTTATTTTGCTTTTATGGTATCCTCCGACGCAGTAAATTGGAAGCGGCGATATTAAATTTCCCTATCGCTGCATTGAGTTTTGGTATCATGCTTCTTCTTAATTATCTCACAAATGGATGGTATATTAGTCCTTATATGGTTTTTTCACTCTTAACATTAAATAATGGTCCAATAACGGTTTTTCTACAAAAATTAAAGAACTTAGGAATTTCTAACACCATAATCTCATTAGTTGAAATATTGAGTTATCTTTTCATTGCTATTGATGTTCTCTTTTTGTTCATCCTTGGATTGTTTATTGGACCACTTATCACTGCGCTCTTCACTCGTTATCGTGAAAATAACCACAAAATCAATGCTAAAACAATTATTTTAAAATCTTTAGCTGTAGCAACCGCAATAATCCTCTTAATTTCCATATCCTTTTCATATATAACCATTAGTAAATTTTCTGAAGGAACTGCGTATCTAATGGATGCCACCACTGAATTTCAATTCTTAACAGACAGCACTTCCGATCTTACTGCTCTATTTCAGTTAAATTTTTCTAAAGTCGATATTACAAATCCACAGTTTCGTAATCAGTTGTATACTGCGTTACAAAATGTTAAAACCTATTTACAGAAATCCTACAACGCTTATCTTCATGTTCAGAAAAATTATCTAGCACAAGCCTTAGTTTCATATTTATTGCCTAAAACGGTCAATCTTGATCAAACAACAGCCATTAACGTAAAAAACATCTTGAAATTTGTTGACATTCTCCGATTACTTATAAATGTTGTTGACAGCACGCCAACCTTCATAGAAAACTTTGTCATCCTTTTTGATAACGTAAATAAAACACTTACGTTCATAGAAAACGAGACCACATCATTAACTGGCAGCACTACACTCAACTCTGCATTTATGCTCATAACACAAGGGACAAGTGGTAATTCAAACGACCTTAGTTATAGTCCTACGTTCAAACAACATCTTCAAAATCTTACTGATGCCATCAACGCCTTAACATCTGAAAATCAAACGCTTACCAACACGATAAACGATATTTCTCACATTTTAAGTAATGTGTTTATTAATCGAAATCCAAACAAAACCAATAGTGTTTCAGCGTTCATACAGCCCTTTGAACAAGGATTGCCGGCATTCTTTACAGCAATCACCGTATTACCGAATACTATTAATGCCACCTATCTCATTGTCTTGGGACTCAAAAATTTACTTCAAAACAATTTCAATCAAACGCTGGAATGGTTACAAGCCGCTGAAAATGATATTTCAAACGCCAATACCACTCTTTCTACGATTGATACGAATTCGCTTTCCGGAACGTTGGACAACGAAATCTTCCCTTTTGGTGCCTTTGTAGAATACATAAATGACTTTATTTCTGTCTTAGACACATTTATTATTGCTAACGATAATCTTGCCAATCTTTATGACGCAATGAACTCAACTCTGGTCTTATTAGATTCCATCAACTTTGTTCAATCATCTATTGGTAATAATCCTACATGGAATCAAATCTTTTTGAAACTCAACGTAACAAATGAACATCTCAATAATTTCCAATATTACCGCGAAAAAACAAGTAATTTGACGAAAACTTACTTAAATAAGGATTATGGATCTTTAACTGATTTAGTCGCCCCACAATGGGAAGAATTTAATACTGCTCTTGAAAAAATCCAAGAAAACACAACTGATCTCCCGCAACTCGTCACTGCGTTCCATTATACGATAAATTCGACTTATCATATCTCTTTAGGACTTGACAATTTAGAATTGTCTCTCAACAATTCGGCTGCCATTGACAATGTCTCTTTTATCTCCTTAAACACAACTACATATTCCACTAACAATTTAACCACGGCACAAATGGAAATAAATACTTCCTACGATCTCCTCTTCAATATAACCTTCTTGAGTTCTGAATCGTTAGATACATGGCTTGGAATATTAAAAAATAATGGAAATAAAAGTCTGTATGGAATTGCACAAGAAACACTAGAGGTAATTACTACACTTTCCGTGACACCACAACCAGCTTTTAACACCGCAAAAACTCAAGCACTCACCAGCATAAATAAAACAAAAGTAGAAATGGAAAATATTCAGTTTTCTAACGTCTTTAAATAGAAAGAACAAAAAAGAAAGTACAAATTTAAATAAGCCGATTTCCACACGATATACAGTAAACGTCCGAATCTAAGACGCTAATCCCACAATAAGGACATTGTTTTGAAGAGTGACGCGACTTTTTAGTATCAGTCTTCGTATCTGTTGCACTTTCGTTTAGTTTTTCCAATTCTTTGAGTTCTCCCAATGCCATTTTTTGTAACTTTGAGATTGATATTGGGTTTCTATATGAAGCATACATGATTACAACGGCTATTACCAGTAAAAATACTGTTACAAGAATTGCCGCAATAATGGCAATCCCTAAAACAAAGCTTTGAAGCGAATCAGAACTACTACTTTCATTCTTATTCAAATTCGTGGTATAATTTGTAATCTTGTGTGAAAGAAGGATAGTTGCATTATATACATGCATGATTTCCGGTAAGTTATTTTTTGAAGATTGATCTTCTAAATTTCCATAATATATGCCAAAATAATAGGACGAAACCATCTCATTTGCAGGTTTTAAGTCTTCAACGTTAAAAGTTTGGTAAATGTAATGTGTTTCGGTATTTACTTCTATGGTTTTGTTAATGTGGGCGTATTTAAAACTAGATGATGCCTTTGGTGGGATTTCCAATGGAAATTCGCTTTTATGATAGATGAAAACATAAAACGGCTGGTTTGTCTCTAAATAAATAGTCACTTCATTTACTATAAAACTCGCATTTCCCAGAAAATATGTTAACGATTCATTCCAATTGACGTTAAAATCGGCTCTTGATTCC
>WAPZ01000674.1 GCA_015520535.1 Candidatus Heimdallarchaeota archaeon | reverse complement strand
GCTTTTTGGTGATGATAACATTACCATATTTTGCGGCTTCGAAAAAGCGAAAGGAGACATCAGATTTATATCCTTCCGGTACAAGAGCAATTTTACTATCCATTAACAATTCACTATACTCGTTTGGTTCAAGTCCTCCCCCAAATGAACGTGTAAAAAATAAATGATTATTAATTTTAGTATTCTTTCCTGAAAGCCGATTAAATAAACTACTTAAAGTATATTGCTGAATACCAAAATAAAAGGGTATTCTCCTTTTATGAATATTTCCGGAATAAAACACATCATTGGTTCGACGAAGGATCGGCTTTATATCCAAATCTTTCAATGAACCATTATAGCCCAAAGGAATCGGATAACAATTATCAGGCACGCTTGTAAGAGGACAATAAGGTGTAAGAACGGTATGTGCTTTAGACAATATATCCGGAATAAGGTGATCTTCATTGGACATATAGAAAACTATACTACGATCATGAAGGGTGAAATCCCACGGATAATTGGCACTAATAAGAAAATAGTCATAATGATCAAAATCATCCCACTGAACCAATGAACGAAAAATATTATATAAATAAACTTGTTCCAACGGATGTTTTTGGCTTTCATCTACGGGACCATAATTTAATCGGACATTTTTGAACCTGTTTAAAAAATCATACATCCGCCTATATATTAAAAGTTTGTTATTGTCCCCGGCCATTAGATGTTAATAATTTTGAGTTCTTAAATTTATATGAGCTTAAGTATAATCTTTGATCTACAGATTTTGTATAAATTTAATATTTAATTTCATCAAATCATGAGAATTTATCCCGGTCTTTATTCAATTGTATAAATCACACTGAAATCCTACATCAATATGAATCTCCATAAATAATTCTTTTACGCGCAGATAGATTAACATAATTTTGCAATTGTCCATAACAAAAAAAGATGCAGATGATAACCCTCACAAGGAGAATTTCTCTTTTTAACCTTTTGTTATTATTATCTTATACATTATTAGGCCAAACTAATCAAACGGCCAACGACTATGTGCCACCCTTTAATGAAACCTTTCAGATGGGATCAGTTCTTGGCTATTATGGCAGGAATTGGGAAATGGAAGATCTTGCTCATTTATTAGCTGGCACTCCCGATGGAAAGGTTCAAGGTGTTGGCAGTAATTGTTTCAGATTAAAATTAACAGATTCTTTTATTGAAAAATACAAGAAAAACAGGATTAACGAAGCCGAATACAGATATTTTGGGGAGTTGGGATGTAAGAATAATGTTGTTTTTCTTGAAGGCCCCTCAGACTTGCACAGAGAAAATAAAGAATACTGTGCCGGATATAGGTCAAAAATGTTTGCAAACTTATATGAACCAATCTGGGATAATGGCGAAAACGGCACTCCGGTAAATGAAAATAATTACTATGCGGCTTTTGTCTATTACGTTGCTACTAATTATGAAAATGTCCGTTTCTGGGAAATCATAAATGAGCCGGATTTTTCGTATTATTTTAGTATTTCCACTGCTGCTCCGGGAACCTCTGAAAACTGGTGGGATACTGATCCGAATCCATGCCATACAGAAAATTTACGCGCACCTATCCAAAGCTATATCCGGACATTGAGAATCGCATATGAGGTAATAAAATCCATTAAACCAAATGATTATATCTGCATTGGTGGTATAGGTCGTGATTCTTTTTTAGACGCAATTTTGAGAAATACAGATAATCCCGATAATGGGAAGGTAACTGATCAATTCCCTTTAAAAGGTGGGGCATATTTTGATTGCATGAGTTACCATATTTACCCAATGTTTTTTCTTAAAAAGTGGACCAAAGCAACTGAGGGCATGGTATATTTTCGTCATTCCGATGCTGCTGTTGAGGTATTCGAAGGGAGAAAGAAAACTTTGGAAAAGGTGCTTTTCAATTATGGTTATGACGGAAAACTGTATCCTAAAAAACGATACATGATGTCAGAAAGCAACATTCCAAGTAAACCATTTGACAAATATATTGGCTCACATGAGGCTCAGAGAAATTATATTATGAAAGCACTGGTCAAGTCACAGGCAATCGATTTGGATGTATTTTTATTGTATCTGACCGCAGACCTAAAAACAGACACCGAAGCCACAAAGCCTTATGATGCGATGGGACTTTACAAATACATCGCAGATAAAGTCCCGGGACAAGAAAGAATAAATCCAGCAGGGATAGGATTCAGAAATGTATCCTATTTTATTAAAGACAAGTTTTATTCAAAAAGCCGTACTAATGAACTAAATCTACCAAACAACATTGATGGAGGTGCTTTTAAGGATGATAATGGAGATTTCATTTACGTGCTTTGGGCTAAAACATCCAAAGATATGTCTGAAGAAGCAACAGCCAGGTATTCATTCCCTGCATCATGGAAGGTGGACCAACTCATACAATACAATTGGGATTTTACCGAGAGCCAAGACAGCACCGTTTATAATAGTAATGATGTCATTCTACATGGATATCCAACGTTCATTAAAATTGGTTCTGGTATAGCGCCTGCAAATACCCAAACAAAAGTAACCGCCACAAAGGTGGTAACCCCCAATGGGGATGGGATTAATGACTTTTGGGAAATTGAGGAACTCGCCAAGCTAAAAGACGCATCAGTTTTGATCTTTGATTACAGTGGGGTAAAAGTATATGAAAATAAAGGATATGACAACGGGTGGAATGCCACAATAAATGGAAAAGATCTGCCGGCCGGGGCGTATTATTATGTCATAAAATTCAGTAATTCAGAAGTTCAAACAGGAGGAATCCGCGTGATAAGGTAGCACTATGAAAAAGATTATATTTATTCTTCTCATACTGATTTTATCAGTATCAAGTGTATTGCATAGCCAGGAGTTGACGCTCAATACCACTTATTATTTCAACAGACAATTGTTCAATCCTTCGTATTTAATAGGAAATGAGAGTGGCTCAATCAATTTCACGCATAGAAGACAATGGATAGGTATAAATGACGCTCCTGTTATAAATTATTTCAACATCCAATACCCCGTCACAAAAAACTTCGGGATTGGGCTAAACTTATCCAATGGCAAAACCATACTGCTCAATAATTTCAATTCGGTGGTTTCAGCTGCCTATAGGGTAAACATCGCGCTTGAACATTATTTAAGTTTTGGTCTCTCTATTGGTGCTAATTTTAACAACCTGGATCTAAGCGAAATAGAGAATGCAGGACAAGATCCCGTCCTAATAGGAGCCATGAACAATAGCATCGATCCTGACGGGAGATTTGGGATCAATTATTCGTTCAAAAAGTTAAACATAGGGCTTGCTTTTACCCAATTATTTGGCTCTTATAAATATGCCGAGAACAATTTTGAAAATATCAAAGTGAGCCCCCTCGACAACTTTATTGTATCCGCTAATTATGCTTTTGAGCTTTCAAATAGCACATTTTCCATTACTCCCTATGTTATTTATGAATTAAGAAACTTTGAATACCCACTGGACATTGTTGAGGGAGTTGCATTTTTTGAATATAAAAATATCCTTATGCTTGGGGCTGGTTATAATAGCCTTAGTGAGATTTCCGGCCATTTCATGCTCACATACAATAATAAATTCAGATTCCGCTATTCTTATGAAGCACCCCAGAAAAGTCAACAAGGCATATCCAATGGTTCACACGAGTTTCAACTGAGCTACCTGTTTGGCCATAAAAGTGAGCAAAAAATGATGACTACATCAAAATATGTAAATTATGAATCTTCTTCAAAATATCATGTGCCAAAGGAAGATCTAAAACCTGCAACCAAGACTTATATGGATATGAGTAATCCGGCACCCGCTCTGACACTCAAAACAATAAAACTTTACGAAGGCACCAATCCCGACTTTTTTGAAATGGGAAGAGGCTATTATATTGTATTAGGTGAATTTGACAATTCTAAAAAAGCTGAGAAGTTAAATTATAAACTCATAGAAAAAAACCTGGAAGCAACCATTGGGTACAGTTCAGTTACAGATCAGTATATAGTTTATTTCTACAAAACAAATGATTTGAACAGTCTTAATGAGAAATACGAAAACAATCTGACACTACTTCAGGAATTCAATGCTTATGGCGTTGAAGTGAAGTGAACTTGGGGTTATTTGGTTGTTGTGAAATAAATATCAAACCAGTGTCATGGCTTATCTTAATACTATTACCTATAAATCTATTGATTAGAACAAATATCAGGTGATTTCATTGTAATTCTTTCGATTAAAGCAGTTATTTAGTGGTTTTAAAATATTCATCATTACTATCTGCAATTGAAAAGGTTGGTTTTTGTAATCCTTAGCATGTCGAGGCATGATCATTTATCATCGGCCTCGTGGTCATTGGCAAAAGAATTATCAAAAAATCATTTGGTTTATTATGTGGATAATCCATTAACGATTAAGGATTATATATTAAAAGGAAAGAACCCGTTTATAAAAAAAAGGCTTAATTCTAAGCTTTCAGGTGCCATCTATGAATCTTTAAGAACTAATCTGAAAATTATTTATACATGGCCGACGATACCTATCAACTGGCTAAAATACGGTTCTTTATACAGATATTTTTTAAAGCTTAATGATACTATTTTGTATCGTGCAGTTATTAAAGTTTTAAAAAATGACAACGTACGGGAATTTATATTGTTCAATTCATTCAACCCTTTTTACGGTGACACCCTGCAATTAAAAGCAAATCCCACTCTAACAATCTACCAATGCCGCGATAACCTGAAAGCTGCGGCTTATGTTTACAAGCATGGGCCCGAACTTGAAAAAGAAAAAGCACAAAAAGCTGATTTTGTCTTTGCTACTTCTGTGAAACTGGTTGAGTTGCTAAGACCTTACAGCAAAGCAATTTATTATCTGCCTAACGCCGTTGACTTTGAAATGTTCAACCTCGCCGCTACTCAAAACCATAAAAAACCAACTGATTTTCAGGGTAATGATCGCAAAATCATAGGTTATATCGGACAAATCGATGACAGAATTGACACGGAGATTGTGGAATTCCTCCTGTATGATCTTAAAAATCTAAAAGTGATCTTCATTGGCCCCGCCGCGATTTCTCTGGATCGTCTTAAAAATTATTCCAATTTCATGCACATTGACTTTACACCTTACGAATCACTGCCCGCCTATCTGAGTTTTTTTGATCTGGCGATCATACCATTTGTGAAAAATGAATTCACTAAATATATCTATCCGCTCAAGATCAACGAGTACCTGTCTGCCGGCAAGCCTGTGGTGAGCACCACTTTTTCAGACGACATCCATGACTTTAAAGGTATTATTTCCTTGGCGGACGACAAGGAGACTTTCCGCTCTTCCGTCCTGGAAAACCTCAGCACCGATTCGGAAGAAAAGCGCGCTAAGCGCATTGACTTCGCACGTAAAAATTCCTGGACACAAAGATGTAATACTCTTCTGGAATTGATAGAAAAGCACCTTCCCTCTGAATAATCATTACAGATTCACTTTCCCGAATTGCTCACGAAAGCGATGCTTTTGCTGTCGGGCGACCACGACGGTACGTTGATGGTGCCCTGCCCCCCGTACAGCCATGCTATCACTCTGGGAGGGCCGCCGTCAGCAGGCATCAGATTGAGTGTGACGCGCTTGTACGACGGGTGGGAATCAACAGGGATCGTTTCGGGAAAAGCCAGATAGACGATCCATTTGCCGTCGGGCGAGATGTGCGGAAACCAGTTGTTGTACTGATCGAATGTCAGTTGCTCCCTGCCCGTGCCGTCGGGCTTCATGCGCCATATCTGCATGGTGCCCGACTGGCTGCCGTTGTAATAGATGTATTTGCCGTCGGGCGAATATTCGGGGCCGTCAACATGACCGTATGAGAAATCCGTGATCCGTGTCTCCTCTCCTGTCTTGATGCTGGCCTCGAAAATATTGTAGGGTTCGCCTTTCTTCCGTTTGGCCACGTACACGAGACTTTTGTTGTTAGGGTTCCAGCCGTGCCAGTACGACGGAGTATTGTCGGTGACCAGCTTCGGCTCACCGCCCCCGAGCGGCAATACATAGATGGCCGAGCCCTCGCCTTTTTGCAGATGTCTGGAGCTGATAGCCAAAATTTTGCCATTGAATGATATGCCGTGATCGTTGTTGATGTCCAGTGCGTTGCCAGTGTTCAGACGCTCCAATTCACCGTCCACCACAGGTATCTTAAAAAGTTCGCCGTTCATGTTGAAAAGGAGCCTTTTGCCGTCAGGCATCCAGTTGGGCGCCTCAAACCTGACGTCCGACTCGTAGATGATTTTGCGTTTGCCATCAAAGACATTCATCACCTCCAGCCTACTGCCGATAAATCCCTGGATGTAAGGCTGACAGTCATCCGGAACAGGTTTCACGATTCGCACGTTCCACACTTTTACCTCTTCGGTCACATCAGGATTGTGCGAGCAAACGAACAGCCCTGCCAGCACCTTTCCGCCCAGCTCAGGCAGTTTTTTCATGCCGATCACCTG
>WAPZ01000673.1 GCA_015520535.1 Candidatus Heimdallarchaeota archaeon | reverse complement strand
GCAATGTATGTTCACATCATGCTATATCCCGCCAAATTAAGCCATAGTTCTTAGTTTCCTTTCAAATTATTCAAATTAGAATTAGTAATGCTTGTTTTGTTTTTTTGGAAAATTAAAAAAGAGTAAAGAGTGTTCGAGCATTAAAACTTTCTATCATCTGGTGAAAATTAAAATTTTTTCGTTTTTTTGCGTTACCTAGTCAAACTCCGGTATTAAGGCGACTTTAATTCCCGTACGATTTCTTAGAACGCCCATAGCTTCATCGATTTGCGTCATGGGGAATTCGTGGGTGAATAGTTTTTGGATTTTTTCTCGGAACCGTGGGATATTTAAGAGTCCTTGAAGCTGATACCAAGTCTCAAAGAGGCGTCTTCCGATGATACCATAGACATGGAGTCCTTTGAAAATGATTTTTTCACTTAAGTCGACGGTTACGGGATTTGCATAAATTCCAAGAAGTGAAAGCCGCCCACCATGTCTAATGGCGTCTAATCCGGCTTGTAATGCAGCTGGTGCACCGGACATCTCTAACACAACATCCGCGCCGACATTGTAGGTTTCTTCGCGTACTCGTGTTACTAGATCTTCCTCTTTGGGATTAATAATCACGTCCGCACCCATTTGTTTAGCCATTTCACGGCGTGAGTCAGCAACTTCGCTAGCGATAATTTTTCTAGCGCCCATTTCACGTGCCGCAGCGATACTCATCAACCCAATAGGTCCACATCCTAAAACTAACACGGTATTTCCGGCAATATCTTGTGGGTCACCTTCAGGTATGAGTGTGTGGATGGCATTTCCCATAGGCTCTTGTACGGCCATGAGATTTGGCGGTAAATTCAGTTTTGGATCGTTCTTCATCGCGTTGACAGACGGAACAGCAAGATACTCGGCAAATGCGCCATCTCGTGAGACACCTAAGATCTTGCTGTTTTGACAGACGTGATATTGGTTGTGTCTACATTGATAGCAATGATGGCAAACTACGTGCGATTCTAAAGATACTAGATCTCCAATTTCAAAATCACTTACTTTATTCCCTTTTTTTACAATTTCTCCCGCCACTTCATGCCCGGTTGTGAGTGGAAGATATGGGCCAACGTGTTCATTCGCCCAGTGATCCCACAGATAGATGTGAAGGTCGGTACCACAGATCGTTGATCGGATCACTTTTACGAGTATTTCATCGTCACGAATTTCTGGTATTGGAACTTTCTGAATTTCAGCTCCTTGTTCGGGTTTTATTTTTCTTATCGCAAACATTTTATCTGACATTAAACATTTCCTCCATTTGCTAGGAGAACAACCATTTTAACGTAGTTAATATGCATGTAATGTAACGTTCTTTCAGAATTTGAGTTTTTTGGTCTTTATATGCCATGAAAAGCAACTTGTAGAGGTGGCGTGTTAAAAAAATTGATAAAGAATTTTACAAAGTGTTTTTCGGTGAAAAAATGAGGGTAAAACGCTTAAAGGCTTTATGCATATTGATACTTTCTGTTACCATTTTATTTAGCGAATATTTTCTAATGCTTTCGTCAGAAATGCCGAGTTACCATGGAAACAAAGATTTATGGCAATTATATCAAAATAACAGTGACGTTATTAATACAACACAATATATGGAGGCTGCGGAGCGAATCGGCCAACGATTAATCGACCATGCTGTAAAAACGCAGAACGGATGGGTTTGGAACCTTATTTTTGATGATAAACCGTATTGGTATTCAGAATCAAGTATGTGGCCCTTATACTTTTTTGGCTGGGGATACGGAGTGGCTGGCATTGGTAATTTTCTTTTGGCTTTATATCAACAGACAAATAAAATAGATTATCTTTTCGCTGCCCAAAAAGCCGCAGACTACTTGATTAATTCGGGCATAAATGAAACCGAGAATTCTGTTGAGATGATCCGGTGGACACAGTATGAAAATGGCACCAAAACTTATTTTGGCTATCAGCTCGGTAGTGCTGGTATTCTTGACTTTCTTTTAGAGTTATATAAACTAGACAAAAATGCCACCTACCGTGAAGCCATCACAGCTGGTTTAGCATATTTATTAAAAACAAAATTGCTGATAAATGCTAGCTGTGTCACGTGGACATTTGGATCTAATATATCAGACTCTTCTTCCGGGTGGTTAAACGGTGTTACTGGAATTGGACGCGTTTTTTTGAAAGCATATAGCATCTTAGGAAGAACGGAATATGTTACCGCTGTAGAAAACCTGGCGTGTGGCTTACTTGCTCTGACCACGCAGTTAGAACAAGGAATTCCTTATTCTCAAGAAAACAATTCTTTAATGTACATTGGCGATTATTATGGGGTTGCGGGGATTGTCGGCTTTTTTGTAGAAATGTTTCGTGTGTTAGGAGATTTAAAGTGGTTAACATATGCAGAATCATTAGCAGAATATTTAATTTCCCAAGAAAAAAACGGCTATTGGAAAGATACCGGGACACTTAATCTTTTATCCAAAAAAGTCGAGCCGACAAATGTTATTGCATTGAATCTTGCAGAAGGAAGCCCCGGAGTAGCACTTCAACTTCTTAACCTCTTTTTGGAGTTGCCAGAACATAAAGAATACATTCGAATTTTTCGGCATGTCGTTGAATTTTTGATCGAACATGCCGTAAATATCGACGAAGAAAAGGTAAAATGGCCTCGTGGGGTAGATGTACAAGAATATTACAGTGGTTTTTCCTTAGGTGCTGCCGGAATAGGTTATTTCTTTGCTGTTGCCACAAAATACTTTCCTATTGCAGGTTTTATCCAGTATTTAAACAAAACAACAAATTGGCTGTTAAGTATAGAGAAAAATGGAACATACCCTGTTAAAGAGTCTTTCGAAGATGATCTCTTTGCTTATGGGCATCACTCTGGTTTTATGATAGGATCAGCTGGCGTGGGTTGGTTTTTCCTTAAAACTGTGGAATTGTTGAAAAATTATCGTCCGTATTTCGATGAAGATACCTATTATAAATTGAGCCGTGAAGCGCCGTCCTTGGTTGACTTTTTGCTGTCTCCTGAAATGCTTTTTATTGGGGTGCTTGCCTTGGTTATTTTTGGCTTATCATTCCGTGTTGGGTATCGTTCAGTCAAAGAAGCACAGAAAAGTAAAGAACGATATTTAAATATCCAAAGATTTCAGAAAAAGTCTCGTAAACGAAGAAAAAAAAGAAAATGATCTTTTCCGCCTTTATTTTTCCTTTTCAATGCTATTATGTTCTTCAAAGCTTAAAAGCATCTTGATTAGATTGTTTGTTGTCACGACTTCGATGTCTGGCGGTATTGAGGCATGTGCTTTCGGTGAGATTTCATTTTTCGTTATTAAGATTTTTTTCCGACAATCAACTTGTTCTAGGTTTTTAACTACGTTGTTAATGTCCTTATGATTGAGTTTGTTTTTCCATTTGATCTCTAGGACAATCTCTGGTTTTTTAAATTTTACCAGTAGTCCATCCACTTCAAATTTGGTGTTTTGGATGATTCGTTCTTCTAAGCCCATTTTTAGTGCTAAAGCTTCCCTTAGTTCTTTTTCAACTATTCGTGGGAGTTTTTCTGAAATAATCCGATCCCATTCGCTTTCTGAGACGCGACGTTCTGAAATTGCATATTTTTCATCGGCATAATAAAATAATTCGCTCAATGACGAAACATGATAATAATAAAACCGATTTCTCAACTGGTCTTTGATTCGCTTCAATATACCGAGCTGACATAAATTGTGAAGGTAGGGTTGAATGGAGCTCGGATCATCTTTTTTAATTAACCCACGACTGTATAAATGGCTGGAAATTTCTGTGGTAATTCTTTTATTTGCTGCTACAGCCCTAAGAATACCTTCATAGATTTGTGAAAGTGAACGTTCTTCTTCCATGAAAATTTCACCGATAAGTGCGGGTATTGTGCGTAAGGAATGTTTTAAGATCGTTTTTATGATATCTATCGTTGTATTTTTGCTAAAATATTCGATGGTCCATGGTTCTCGACCAATAATGGCTAATTCGATAAGCTTCGCTGCTGAAAGTCGTTCGGAGAAATGTGGGTGTAGTGCCCGAAGAACATCTTCCAAGTCAATTAAAGAAACTGGAAATTCGGCAAAATAACCTAATATTGGAGATTTTGCGTGAAAAAAAACTTTACTAATCATTAGAGTTGAAGAAATTAAGATTATTTTTCCCCTTTTAGGTATTCGTTGGATAAAGTCCAGAAATTCTGTGCCCAATCGATGAAATTCATCAATCACCAGCAGTGCCGTTTCATCAACTTCACTCAAAAGTGCTTGAAGTGTTTCGTAAGAAATTGTGTGATTAAGTTCTTGAGAGTAAATAGAACGATCTCGGTTGACGAAAAAATATTTTTTTGGTTTTAAGAAATGTTGCACCATAAATGTTTTTCCAGTCTTCCTTCTACCGTAAATCAAGCACCATTTTTTTATGTGCTTGAGTTTTACGACTTCTTTTCTATATACTATAATGACCATTAGTATAATCACCATTATACTTACTCTAATTTGCCACTTAAAAACATTTCTAAAAAAGTTCATATGGAAAAAAATGCTCATAATGTC
>WAPZ01000672.1 GCA_015520535.1 Candidatus Heimdallarchaeota archaeon | reverse complement strand
TCGATACCCAATAGATTTTATTTTAATTTTTTTTCCCAGTTCTTCGGCAATAGTCTCTACAATCTGACGGTAGGTGTATATTTTATTATCAGAGACGTGATAGATTTTGTTGCGAGCTTCCTCCTTAGTTGCTGCTAAAAAAGTTGCTTTAGCCAGATCTTCAGCATGGATTAGGCTAGTTTTTGCTTTTCCGCCGTTAATTAACCGAATTTTCTTTTTCTTTCTTATTTGCCAATATAATTGGGGTATTATGCTTTTTCGGTCAAACTTCCCACTTACAGTGCTTGGTCGTAAAATAGTGGTGGATAATTCGTATTCTTGGGCGTATTGTTGCACAATTTTTTCCGCTTCAGCTTTTGTAAGGAAATATGGGTTTTTTAGTGGTCGAAGTGGGGCATCTTCCTTTGCATGGGAAAAATTGACACCTAAAACTCCCATGGTGCTCATATGTATAAAATGATTAACGTCTGAATGTTTTAAGGCTTCTAACAAATTTTTTGTCCCAATAACATTGGTTTCATAATGATTTTTACCGATAAGACTGACTTTTCCGGCACAGTGAACTACCACGTCAATATCCAAAAGTGCATCTCTTAGGACATCTTGCATGCTTAAATCGCCTTCTATAATTTCGATGGGAAGCTTGTTCAGATGGGGATGTTGTTTTGGATTTCTAACTAGGGCTTCAATCTCCCAGCCTTTTGTCAAAAATTCGCCGAGTATATACGTTCCAATAAATCCAGTGGCACCGGTCAAAAAAACAGATGGCAGAATAAATCACCTCATTCATTTTTGCTTTAAGGTATTTCGATGTAAAATTCGCAGTAATTATCACCATTTACATGACATTTAGTTTCTTTTACACTGATTTCTTCACTTGTCACTAAGCTTAATCGCCCAGCTAAATAGCCGCTAAAAAAGTCACAAAAGGTAATAGGTTCCGTTTCTAAACTGGCTTTTGTTTTTGTGCTAGAGTCTTGGATAATATGAAGGGATTCGCGTAGATTTAATCCCGTTGCTAAAGCACATTCAAATACTTTTAGTTTTGCGCTTTCATCATCAATTACTTCGACCACCACGTCACTATGCATTCTGGTCAACAGTTGTAATGGACTATTTAAGTAATGATCGATGAGTCGAACTGCATCTTCAAATTCTAATGGGAGTTTAGGCTCAAATCCGCGATGTTGCATAATTTCAAGAAGTACACCAGAATTTTCTAAAATTCTTCCATAGTTAACGCCCGCAAAATATAATAACGAGCGATTAAAGGGATCAGAAAAGTGAAGTCCACTTATAAGATTTTGTAAGACAGATATGTGAGTATAATCGGAAGTTTTTCGAATTCTTTTTTTCAGCAGCGTAGATAAATAGGTATTATGAGCCGTGGCGGCAGTGGCCATTTCAAATTGGATGCGTTCATCGATATTAAAAAAATATTCACCACTATGCTTTTTTACACCTAGATACTCATCCAACTGCGAGGTGTCGTCTGTAAAATTTAAATGAAATTCGCAGTAGTCATCTCCCTTTCCAACACATTTTTGCTCAATTACAATGGAATTCTCACCAAGCGTGACGGTTGCTAGCCCGGCAATCTCCCCTGCTATGGCATAGCACAATGGCTCATTAAATACAGTATTTCCAGCTGCGTATGCCGAGTTAATAAGTTGAATCACCACGCCATTTTTCTTTGTCCTATATTTTAATGAGTCGGCAACTTGCAATCGACTTTGTGGCGAATAAATGAATTTTAATGCATTAAGAAAATGTTTTTTTACCTCGGACGAGTGTGGCATGCCACTCATTTTTTGTTCTTGAGCTAAAAAAGAGGTTAGACCTTGTATAGGACCAAATTTTCCAATCAAGACGCCACCTTCATAGAGGAAGGTTTTTGAATAGGGATTACTTGCCAAAATAGAAGCATTTAGTGCTTGTAATACACCAATATGAACATAATCGCCAACCATTTCTCTAATGAGTGTGCCCTCTCGATGTGATTGCATCACTTTCTCAGTGATATTTAATAAAATTAATCGTTGCCAGCGCTCGCTTTCTGGTGATTCGGCTTTTTTTGCGACATCGATCATTTTGTTAAAAAGATGGGTAAAAAGTTCGCTTTCTTGGGAGAAAAAAGGGTTCATAGTTGTCATTAAAGGAAGTGAATCGTCAGCTTCTCGCATTTGTGTCTGTATTCCAAGTTGTTCCTCAAAAGAGCGACTTTGCATATCCAAATAACTCGCAACTTGCTCCGCAGTAAGAACCGTTTCGTCATTGAAAAGGACATGTGGGACTTGACGAACGTTATGCGCATCTGCCAGTTCTGGATGTTCTGATGTATCTATAATTCGAAGGGATACACTTTCTTTTCCCGATATTTCCACCAGTCGCTGTAAATGTTTCAAAACCGGTTTACATGGGGGACATTCCGGTGATTTAAACAACGTTATTATCACACGACCTTTTTGTGAAGCCATTTTTTTCGTTCCTTTCTCACTTTCATTTGTTTATTACTTCATAAGCACTTTTAAGTTGTTTCGACCACACAAACAGATGTTTTCCACGAAAATTTCTATCGCTATATTTGTTTTTTAATCTGTGTGTGTGATAATTTGTGGATTGATTTTATAAAGGAATCATATTTATCAAGACGGAATTCTTCTTTGGTATTGAAAGACCATGACGAATTTCTCACGAAAAGTGAATTAAGAGTTGGTATATAAATCTTGCGATCTGACAGCATGAGATTTTTTAATCCTATTTAGCCGAAATGTCCGATTATTGTCTTAATGGGAAAAATATAAAGGTGAACTTTGATTTTTGTTCGGATTAGAAAATTTCATTTTGCCGTGATATATATATTTATTGCTATAGCAGTAAAGATGATTTTAAAAGCGGGGTTCACATGTGAACAATTGGGATAAATATTTATTTTTTTAAGTTATAGAAGGATATGTCTAGATTAAGAGAGCAAAAGGAGCATTAAAACATTGTCAGAGACGAATTTTGTTATTAAACAGCCATTTTATACCTTAGAGTCCGGAGAAATTGAAGTTTCGTTTGATCCAAAAAGAGAAGTTTGGCTGGTTAAAATTTACCAATATTATCAACCAATTGCAGAGTTGGAATTCAAAAAAGAGCATTTAAAAGAAGATATTGTCGTTGATGCGCTTCTAGAGACGGGTATAGAGTTTTCATCCGCGTCAGCCTTATATGAAGCCGCAGAAATAATAATTAGCAGTTCATATAAAACAAAGAAAATGTTTGAAACGGCAACAGAAGGAAAAAGTCGTCCTAAAGAGGAGAAACCACTTCAAATTAGCCAACCTAGTGTAACAAAAGAACAAGAATCTTTACCATCGACTGGACAAAAAGAAACGCGTCCTGCAGAAACATCAAGTGCAATGGCAGAAACCGCAACAACTACTCCATCACGTGGTATAGATAGAGCAGACCTTCAGTTGTTGGAAGAATTTGAGATCCCATATTCAAATAATGCCAAAGCGCGCGTTTATTATGATAAAAATGCAAAAAAATGCTATTTTGAAGCTTTAATTGAGGATACTCCCGTCATTTCTTTGCGCCAACTTCCTTCAGACAAGATAGAAGATACTATAGTGAAATGGCTGAATGATTCCGATATTGAACTAATTTCTTTTTCGACCATTTATGATACAGCTGAAAAGGTCGAAAAATTAGCCAAGAACGCGGAAAATGTATTAGAGGAGTTACAAGCTACCGCTATGGCTCCAAGCGTCGAAGAACAACAAACTGAACATGAGATGGTCGACGAATCAGAATATTTACCAACCACACAAGTCAGTGGTAAAAAGAAGACACTATCTTTGGATGAATTAGAAATTCCCAATTTAGATGAATTTAAAACAGCAGACGATGTTGATCGTTTAATTACGCTGTTAAAAGAGTCGGTGAATACTGAAAAGCCTATATTGGTTGCTGAAATTCCGCTGAAAAGCGTTTCCTCAGCTTATTGTCAAATTTACCGAACAGGTGATAATGCATGGTATCTTGCGATAAAACAGCCGCGAACACAAGTCCCAAAACTGGTATTACTTCAAGAATTGACAGTTGAAGAAATTATAAAGATTTTAAATAATCAAGTCGATCAAATTAGTATTTCAGCATTAGCAACCGAGGCAGACCCAATCTTTCAGCAAATAAAGCACTTAGCTAAACGCCCATTAGATGACTTGGTCCTTAAAAAAGCTGTTGATCATTTTTCAAGCTTGATTAAACAGTATGAGTCAGAAGGAAACAAACAAGAGGCCTTTAAAATTGCGAAAGCGTTGTATGAAAAATTTGTAGCCTTAAATAATCCTGAAGGAATTCTTGAATTTGGAATTCTGTTAGCAGAATTTTATAAGAAAAGTAACAAAATTCCTGCCATGATTCAGGTTTATAAAGAAATTTTTGAATCCTTGCTTCAGATCAAGTCGGTTCCACAATTAAAAAAGTTTATAGAAACGGTCATTGAGATCTTTCGTTCTCCTGAGGTAAACCGGCCACTTGATGCTGCAAGTTATGCGCAAGAATTAACAGATCTTACAATATCAGACAAAGATGAATTAGGAGTGGCGTTAGAATTCGCAAGGTTGACAATTGAACTCTATAAAGCTGCTGAACTGACGGTCTCAGTAGTCGAACTGGCATTAAGTTATGCCGAACAGTTTGTCGAGTATCTAAAACAAGCAGAAGAAGATACAACCATAGCTACTTACCGACAACAGTTAGTTGAAACACTGGATTGGCTTTTTAATGAGGCTATAGAAGCACAAATCAGCGCTAAAGATCCACATGGACTTAGAGAAGTATTACAAAAGATTTTCTTGCTGTTAGATAGTACGTCGGACTTTATCCTTCTGGAAAAGTATTATCCTAAAATCATAAGTTTGCTGGAAACAGAGGTTAACGACCTACCAAAAGCAATTGAGGTCGGAATTAAAGCGATTGAGTTTTTTATGGATAATAAGGAATTAGCAAAAGCGTTGGAGTATGTAAACCTAGTAATTCGTTATTATTACGCTATTGATGCTCCATCTGAAAATATCGCTGTTCTCATCATAGAAGTTGGCGAAAAACTTGTTAAAATGAAGGAAGTCAAAATTGCACTGCAATATTTTGACTTTTTAAATCAGTTATTTGCTAAGAAAAAGCCAAAAACCGAAAATTTCATTGAAGAAACGTACTTGCGAATTGCAAATCTCTTTTTAGAAGTAAATATGGATGATTATGC
>WAPZ01000671.1 GCA_015520535.1 Candidatus Heimdallarchaeota archaeon | reverse complement strand
AAATGGCTTCGCAGTAGCCGATAGGACGAAAAATTATAAGTACAAAGAAAAATTCTTGCAGATAGAAGTTGAAAAGTCTGGGTCTGCTGAAAATTCTGCTTAATCACGATTTTTTATCTCAAATTTTCTTTAACTCATGTTATTAACCATTGCACTATGCTTATTAATTACCGGGGATAGAAGTAGGTAATGGCAAAAAGAAGAAATTGAGCGTGAAAAAAAGATGGTTTTCGGTGTATTTAATAAAGTTTTGAAAATAGATTTAAGTAATGAGAGCACAGAAGTTATAAAAATCTCTGATGATATCTATCAGCAATATTTAGGTGGAATCGGTCTGGGAGTTCATTTGTTATATCAGTTACAACAAGAAGGTGCGGATCCCTTAGGTCCACAGAATCATTTAGGCTTCTTTCCCGGTTTGTTAAGTGGAACTAGTTCATCTTTTTCAGGACGATATATGGTAGTGACACGTTCACCACTCACCCTAGGATGGGGTGATTCAAACTCTGGCGGTTTTTTTGGACCCGAAATAAAATATGCTGGTTGGGATGGGATAATATTTGTTGGCGCGGCAAAAAACCCAATATTTGTGTCTATTAAGGATGATAATGTGGAGTTTCACAATGCTAAGGATTTATGGGGATTGGACGCCCCAACGACAGAAAAACGAATTAAGGAAAAGTTAAAGGACCGTCGGACACAAGTTGCGACAATAGGTGTGGCGGGAGAGAAAAAATCCCTTATTTCGGGAATTGTTACTGATCGTGGAAGAATTGCCGCCCGCTCTGGTGTTGGTGCTGTAATGGGTTCAAAAAATCTCAAAGCCGTGGCGGTGCGTGGAACACAACGCCCCAAAATCTATGACCGAAAGAAATTGGCAAAGATTAAGGAAAAATATCTTAAAAAAAGCACAATAGTCAAGAAAAAGATGCCATCTCGTGTCTCTGCCCTTCAAAAATTGACAAAGAAACTTTTACCGCTTTATCGTGTCATGAAACTTCGTCTTAAGCCTCCACTTGGATTAGAGACCATGTATATTGTTCATTCGTATAAAAAATGGGGAACAACATTTTATACTCCGATTGCCATTTATATGGGTGATGCACCAACGATGAATTGGAAGGGAATAGGATATATTGATTTTCCATTACAGCGAGGAGAAAAAATCGATGGCGATCACTTGTTACAGTATCAAATTAAAGATTATGCATGTAGAGCCTGTCCCGTTGCTTGTGGCGGAGAAGTTGAAAACCATAATCCTTCAGATCCCGATTATTATGTAGAACATGATCACCGACCCGAATATGAGACCATGTCGATGTTTGGTTCTAACATTATGAACGACAATATTGAGGCTATACTCAAGATAAACGAAATTTGTAATAAACAAGGGCTCGATACCATTTCAACGGGCGCAACAGTGGCTTTTGCTATAGAATGTTTTGAAGAAGGACTATTAACTCTCGAAGATACAAACGGCCTTCATCTAAAATGGGGAAATCATAAGGCAGCCTACGAATTGGTTAAGATGATTGTCAACCGCGAAGGGCTTGGAAATATTTTGGCGGATGGTGTTAAGCGTGCTGCAGAACAGATTGGTGGTAAAGCACACGAGTTTGCCATGCATGTCGGTGGACAAGAAGTGCCGGCTCATGACCCAAAATTTGATGATACACTCGGACTAGCCTACGAATTAGAAGCATCACCAGGACGACACACAAAAGGTAATCGATATGTTGGCGAATTTACTGGTATACACAAGTTTATACCTAAATATATCAAAAAAGAAAGTAAAAAATACCATTTTTACCGTGCTCATCACTATTACTCACATGTCGTTGATTCAAGTGGGTTGTGTGAGTTTGGAACAATCATGGGTGTTTTGCCAATCAGAGAGTGGATTAATGCCACTACGGGCTGGAGTTTGAGCTTTGATGATTTGTTTATTATTGGTGAACGCATTTTCACACTCCGTTACATGTTTACCTTACGTGAAGGCATTAATCCTTTGCGAGACTATAAATTACCCCCGAGAATCCGTGGTGATCCGCCATATACACATAAAAAGGGTCCATTAAAGGGAAAAAGATTGCCACTTGACCAAATGAAGCGTGAATTCCTCCGTGAATGTCAATGGGATCCACAAACGGGTTTACCAACCGAAACTGTAGTTCAACGCCTTGGCTTATCAAAAGAATGGGAACTTTTAAAAAAGTCAAAGTTTTATGAGCAAATAATCAAAATTCCAGAAATAAGCTCCGTTTATTGAGAACAGAAGTATGCAAATTTCATTTTATTTTATTTTTTACTTTGAATGGATGAGCGATTGCCCGTTTTCCCAGCGGCGTTCGAACAACCTTTTAAGCTCTAAGGCAAACGGCTTACTTTTAATGTATAAGGCAAAGTCCAGTTTCATCGGCGTTGCAAGGAAAAAGAGAAAAGAAATTTCATCGTCTATCGTAATCATGGTTTGAAACAGTTCGTTTGTCGTCTTTATTTCTACTATCTCTTTGATCTTTTCTCCCCATACTTGCCTAAAAGAATGATAATATTCTTGAACACGTTCTTCCATTTTTTGCACATCTGGAAAGAGTATTTTAATTTTAATCATCGGACTTCGTTTTACTTTATCGGCAATTGTTTTGTAAAGATGGGGCATAATTTTTAGGCCAATATTTGCCGCCGAAATGTAAATAAAAGACTTGATTTTCTCGATATGCAAAGATAAATAGTCAATAATCGTTTCCACTGATTCTAACAAGAGAATCTCGTTTGCATAGGTTTGCGTGGTAACATCAGTCTTATGAAGCTTTTCTAATAAAGTAGCAAATTGTGCTTGTTTTTCTTCAAGCTTGAGAAAATATTTGTGGAGTGTCTTTTCAAAGACGTCCGCTGGGTTAATGGCACGATAACGCCTTACATTGGCAAAGGGTAGAAGTGTTGTAAATCCTGCAGCGGTTAAATTATCTAAAAGTGCATAGACGCGCTGACGTTTGATATTCAAATCTTTTGCAATTTCTCTTGCAGTAGCATCTCCATACCGAAGAAGGTACAGATATATGAGTGCTTCTTGCTCCTTTAAATCATAAACCTTCATTATATCATCTAAAATCGCATTAAAATTATCAGTACTCATTCGTATATCATCATCTTATAGCTATATAGTAACAAAAGACGACCTAGACTATTTTCACGTCTTATTATAATTTCTTAAATCCTTTTGCTAAATAAAATGTTACTGCGCTTAAAGAAGAAACCTTCTTTTTTGCTTTAGTTACGCAGCGGTGAATAGTATTTTTGTCACCTTTTGTGACGATTAAGGTGATATAAAAAAGAAAAAATCTTGAGACCCTCTTTACCAGAAAAAAGATTGAAAAAATTATTTTGAAACAACTGTTGGAACAACTATCTTCTTTGGATCGTCATACAGCCTTTCAACTTTCTTTTTCCATGGTAAAAAGTCGGCAGGATCTTCCGGGTAATTTAAGTAAAGTTCACGTGCACGCTCCATTCGATCCACTACATTCTTTAAACGTCTTAAAAACCCAACTAAACGCCCTGCTCTTATGATGCGGCGGGCTTTTTCAAACACGGACATGTTGACTTTTGCATACGTGTTCGTCATTATAAAATCTTTTTCATCTAGAATTCTTTTGTGCATGACTTGGTTAATGACGTCATCGTCCAATGTAATCACAAAGTCTTTCATGATTGCTAAGGGTGCCGTTATTGATCCTTTTTCACGCATGTAGTGAACTGCATAAGGCCATAAGCCACGTGTACTGTAATCTCCATTTTCTAACGCCTTTGCAGCATAATATCCAGCTAGAGCACCCGCTGTAGTTGCTAAGCCAATTCCACCACCATCAGTGGGTTTAACCATCGCACCCGCATCGCCAATAAGCATAAGACCATTCCAAACTAAGGCATCCATCGGGCGACGTAGGGGGACACGCCAACCGCCACGGTGTATGATTCTGCTACCCTCATACATACTTTTTCGCCACTCTAAATATTTTGCAAATTGGGCTCGTGTGTTTGGATGCCCCGGAACTGCCATAACTCCAAGTCCCGCATTAACTGAACGTTCACCACGCGGAAACTCCCATAAATAACCACCAGGACATATTTTTTGGTCAAAATAAAGCCGAATATACTCAGGATTTTCAAATGGCTCATTTAAATTATCGCGGATTTCTCGGTAAGCATTACTTACATCTTTAGGAAGAAGCTCCTTGTCCATATGGGTTTTTTCGGGATCTAATTTTGAACGAATAACGCCCTTAAATCCGGAGGCATCCATCACTATTTTAGCGCGATATTCTTTTATTTCACCTCCCCGTACGGGACGTGCACGTACTCCCACTACTTTGTCATTTTCAACTATTGGCCCGAGCACGCGCGTTTCTGTGAGCAGTTCTGCTCCGGCATCACGAGCCTCATTGACCAATCGTGCCAAAAATTTGAAACGATCTAAAACATAACTTTGTCCATCTTCAACATCCATTTTAAAGACAACTTCTTTATCTGGAGAATATAATAATGCGCCCTTAATGATTTGTTCGATTTCTTCATCCCGTGGCGGATCAAGTTTCATATACTTTTGGATATATTCAAAATAACCACGACTAGTTGCATCACCGCAAACTTTAATGGCTAACTCATCTGGAGGATCACGATCAATCGCTAAAACTTTAAGTCCTTTTTGTGCAGCGCTGGCTGCGGCAACCGAGCCACCCGTCCCAATACCTACTACAATAACATCATATTCCATTTTACATTTCACCATGCATTAATATCCTTATTTTACGACTTTTTCAGAAAAGAATTAAAAAATCTCTCATCCTTTACCTCTCATTTCTTTCATAAAAAATTTTTTCTATAAAAAAACACAACGATTTCATTAGAGTTAATCGCTAACGTTATAAAAGTAAGGCTTAAACATTGATACTTTTGGTGACAGCAAATTTTTGGGCGCTTTTTCATTTTTTTTGGCAAACCTAAATTTAGGAATCCCTAAATAATGAAACTATGTAGAATAGGCACGCAAATATCTCTGTTTATCTTTTATCATTGAGGGTGGTGTTTTGTGGTATGCAATTCATTAGTTCATTGATCAAAAAAGTTGAATATAAACGTATTATGACAATTTAGGAAGGCTACATCAGTATACGTCAATAAATAATAAAAAAATAAGAATTGTGGGTCATTTTTTGTTTTTTTTGTCATATGTTCGGATTATTTTCTTTGTCGTGACAAGCCCGAGAATGCTTATCACAGCTAAAAGCACTTCAAATCCGTATGTACTTTTTTCTTGTGGAACTTCAGGTTCTACGCCGAGTCCAACATAAATCCAGTAATGATTAATGGGTGATATCAGATGGCCGTTTCGTAACCATCCCAAACTAGATTGGTCAGGATCCCAATAGGCTAACGCTAATTTGTATGTTTGTCCCTCTTGAAATTGTGCATCATTATTAGGATCATCCGAGGTTTGTAATGGTCGAATGATTTCGACAACGTAACTTCCTTCGGTATCATTTTCCGGTGGTGTTGTCACAGTTTTTCCATTGACTTCAAAGCCCCACGATCCAAATAAGGAGTTTTCTTTTTCATTTTCTCCCGTAAGTTTTAAATCATCAGCATAGGTTGAATGTTTATCGTCTAAGTGCCCAATGGGATCTTTACCGCTATCCACTTTTCCTTGTCCTCCCGCAAGAGCTCGGTAGCTACCATTTAACCACCAATGCCAGATATCTACCGGTGCACCAGGTTGGGTACCAGTCTCGTCGGTGCTTCCCATAAAAGGACCGGCTTCGTCAGATATAGCCCACATGATAGCGACAGCAGCTGATAGTCTGTTGTCAGTTGCCATGTTAAAGTCATCGTCAATTTTGTATAAAATAGCAATATGTGTTGTGTTAAAAGCTACTTTAAAGGTTGCCAATTTCCAGCGATGTCCATACAATCCTGTTAAATTGACAGTGGCGGACGCTGGGATATCTTTCCAGTCACTTGCATCGCCATCTAACGTGATTTTTGTTAAATCGATTTTAGATGCTTTGTAGGTGATTAATGTGTATTTTTTTCCTTGAGTAGCCTGCGATATCCCCATTGTAGATGAAATAAACATGATTTGAGTTAATATAAGTAGGCTTATAACGAATGATAGCGTTGGATGTTTTTTAGAGGTAAAAACGGCTCTTTTATTCATATTTGTGTCCCTCTTTTTTTAAATCACATTTTATTATATCCTGTTCAAAAAACAATGATCTTTTAATCCTTAAATTTAGTTTTTTGTGGTTAAAAAAGGATTATAAAAAAATTATAGCGTTAAAAAATATTTCTTTGCTTTTTGCGAATTAAAGTAGTAAATTGACATCAGAAATTAGCTGGTCAACGCTCCAATCGCTTTTTCCGTATTTGTATCGAAGATGGCCATTTTGATCAACTAGGCCAACTCTCCAGTTATGGTAATACATCGTCATATTCATGCCGTCGTCCATAGTCATTTGATAGGTTCCAATAATGTAGACATCAAAGAAGTCTAGGGTTTTGTTTAAATCAGTTTCATAACCTCCATAACCAGTTAAAAAGTGCCATTTATTGAAATCTGCTCCGTAAGCCTCGCCATAGCCCTTGATCATTTCAGGACTATCTCTTTTAGGGTCAAAACTTACAGATATGAGCATGGCATCTTTTCCAAGTTTGTCACCAAGAATATCTTGAATTTTAGCAAAATCTTGGGAAAGAAGAGGACAAAAACCGGCATCGCGGCAACTTGCATAGATAAAACCAAAAATAAGGACTTTTCCTTTGTAATCCCTTAAATTCACAGTTTTGTTATCGTGTCGTAGGAGAGTAGCATCTGGTATTTCACCGAAATCAGGTAGTTTTTTTGTTTGCTGTGTCAAAGAGAATAAAGTAAATGCAGCTAAACCACCCGCAAAAAAGACAACCGTTACGATTCCAATTCCAATTAAAATATTTCTTTCCATATTTAATGATCCCTCAATATATTTTTTCTATAAATATAGTCATTTAAGATATAAAGCACAGAACAAGTTTTTTTCCCACTTATTTCTGATAATAGCTTTTGTTTAGTTTTTTTATTAGATGTGTGCTTTTTTATTATATATTTAAAACATGCTGTGCTTTCTTTCATGTAACGTTAGAAAAAAAAGTATATAAGTTTCACACGGTGATTCTCAAGAATGAAAAACAAGTTTTTTACTGAAGGAACTATAATCAAAGCAATATGTACCTAGAAAAAATGAAACGAGGGAAAGT
>WAPZ01000670.1 GCA_015520535.1 Candidatus Heimdallarchaeota archaeon | reverse complement strand
GGGACAGAAGATCTTTAGTAAGGGAAAGGAGAAACTAAATTTCAAATTAGCCCCCCAAGAATTCGTCACGTGGAAATTCAGGGTATTGATCGTATCAGGATCAAAAATGGATCAGGTGACTCTCAACAAGAGATTTGAAGAATTTACGGCGGAATAAATAATCCTTAAGGAAAATTACAGGGAATCACTTAAAATTGCGATTCCCTTTTTTTATTTTCAGGCTACCAAATTATCATCCAAACAAAATCTCATGAAAAACGCTCTATTTTTCATATTACTTTTTAGTGCATGCCTGCTGACTCCTTATACAAGCGTAAGTCAAAACGGCACAGTCATATACGTTAAAAACAGCATGTCCAAAATTATTGTGCGTGACGCTGAGATTGTAAAACTTGCGGATGGCTTCAAGTTTACTGAAGGTCCAGTGTGGCATAAGGACGAATATCTTTTATTTAGTGATATTCCGGCTAACAAAATTTATAAATATGAGCCGGGAAACGGAGTGCGTGTTTGGTTAGAGGATAGTGGATATTTAGGTTCTGAAAATAAAAATGAAGGCCTGGGCTCCAACGGTCTT
The DNA here is from genome assembly GCA_015520535.1 of Candidatus Heimdallarchaeota archaeon. Taxonomy (GTDB): domain Archaea; phylum Asgardarchaeota; class Heimdallarchaeia; order Hodarchaeales; family S146-22; genus S146-22. The sequence goes on along the minus strand of WAPZ01000670.1, from coordinate 2,519 downwards.
ACTTTCGATAAAAATGGCAACCTGATCATCTGTCAACATGGGGCACGACAAGTGCTGAAAGCTGACAGAGTTGGTAATTATGTTCCTCTTGCCAGGCAGTTTCGTGGAAAAAGACTTAATTCGCCAAACGATGTGATTGTAAAATCCGACGGATCAATTTATTTTACGGATCCTCCCTGGGGATTATCCGGCCTTGACAAAGATCCTGCAAAAGAGTTGGATTTTCAAGGTGTTTATAAATTGGCCAATGGCAAGCTTGAATTGTTTGATGGTGAACTCAGCAGACCGAATGGCATCACATTTTCACCTGATGAAAAATACCTTTATGTCTCCAACATGAACGGCAAACGAAAAGAGTATTACCGCTATATGCTTGATCAAAATGGAATGCCCATGAAAAAAGAGCTATTTTTTGATGCTAGTGACCTGGAGGGAAAAGGAGGGCCTGACGGCATCAAGGTTGATAAAAAAGGGAATTGCTATTTTACTGGCCGGGGGGCTTACTGGTCGTAAACAACAAAGGAGGACTTCTGGGAATAATTTCTCCACCGGAATTACCTGCAAACATTGCATAGGGAGGGAGTGGCGGTAAAACACTATTCATGACATGTCGCTCAGGGCTATATGCTGTTAAACTGAAAATAGAGGGTGTGCGACCTATGCTCTAAAGCAGCTCATTTTTTAAATAAAGTTTAATCTTGGAGTATGAAAATTGCAAAATATTATTCAGACAATCGTAAATACCTGATATGGATTTTTCTGATTGGCGTGGCCGTCAGTTTGCCTGCCAATTTTTATGGCTTGTTTAAAGGATATGATTTTAAAATTCATTTGGTCTGGTCCAGGTTGTTTTTTGAGGAGTTTTCAAATGGCACTTTGTATCCGAGATGGTTGTCTGATGCATACGGAGGATATGGCAGTCCTGTATTTTATTTTTATCCTCCCCTTCCATATTTCATAACCTTATTAACATATTGGCTTTTTTCCACCTTTAAAATTATCTGGCTACCACTTACTGCGTCATTCTCCCTGGCTCATATATTATCCGGATTTACGTCATACATATGGTTAAAAAAATTCTTTACCCCAAAAATCAGTTTCTTCGGAGCAATAGTATATATGCTGTTCCCCTATCACCTAAGCACGGATTTTTACAACAGGGCGGCATTTGCCGAAAGTTGGTCTTTTGTTTGGTTACCGCTGCTTATGTTGCATTCATATAATATATTATCTAAAAATAAAAATGCCGTCTTACTCTTTGCAGTGTTTTATGCCGCCCTGGTTTTAACACATCTTCCAACTGCACTTATTTTTTCGCCATTCCCATTGCTATATTACATTTTCGCAATCAAGAAGATACAATTCCAATCCTTATCAAGAATAGTCTTAGGATATGTAATTGGACTTGGCCTGGCGGCTTTTTATCTCGTTCCTGCAATTTCATATCAAAAATTCGTTCAAATCTCATCGCTTATGAGGTTTAATTATTCCAATAATTTCCTGCTTTCAAACCCCTATACCGTAGATGGCATTACCAGCAACTGGGTGTACAATAATTTTATAATTACCCTGGCCCTTATCATAATTGGAGTTATTTATCGATACCTGAAAAAAGAATCCAGAAATAAGCTTACCTCGTGGTTTATAATTTTTGCTTTGGCATTTTTTATGGCTACACCTTTAAGTCTACCCATTTGGAAATTATTTTCTTTCATCCAGATCATTTCATTCCCATGGCGATTCCTTGTAATAGTCACTCTTGCTTTCACATTTATATTTACATATTTTATATCATCGGAAAGACTAAGAAATCACAATTTTTTCATTTGGGCATTATTAATAATTCTATTTGGGTCTAATATTATATTTATCTCATTCAAGGTTTTCAAATCAAAGATTTTAATTGAAAAAGAAAATCCCGTAACCATTTATGAGAAGTCCAAAAATAGCTTTTCGCCACCGGAATACCTCCCAAAGGACCTTTATAATGATTCACTTCTGAAAAGAGTGCCAGTTCCCTTAACTGAAATTTTATCAGGAAATGCAAAAATAACACAAAGCAAGAAAATATCCGGAAATGTTGCTTTTACTGTCAACTCAATAACAAAGAGCTCAATCAGGATCAATCAATTTTATTTTTCAGGCTGGAGTACCGAATCAAATGAGGAGAAAATTAAGGTTTCCAGGGAAGGAACCTTGGTTAGACTTTCTATTCCAAAAGGCACCTATACTGTCGACATAACTATTAATAAGTTAAAGGAACATAGCATCGCTAATTATATCAGTTTAAGTTTTTTAGTTGTTTCTTCTCTGTTATTTCTCAGTCAGAATCTGATTACAAAGACTAACCCATATAATTCAGGAGATAATTAATAAAATGCTTAAAGCATTGACGGACAATACATTGATTCTTTCTCGTAAAAGACATGGCAACCTATGCATTGATTCAACAATTACAGACTTTACGTGAATAATTGAAACTAATTTTATTAGGGTTTTAATCGACAATAACTATAGCT
>WAPZ01000669.1 GCA_015520535.1 Candidatus Heimdallarchaeota archaeon | reverse complement strand
GTGCTGCAGCCCGGACGTCATCGAATTCAATTTTCCGCCCCGGATCTCCCCAGCGGTGTGTATTTCTACCGACTGCAAGCGGAACCCCTTGGCAGGACGGCTCCGGGCAAAGCGTTCGTCCGGACGCAAAAGATGATCCTGCTGAAATGAGTATAGAACCAAGGGGAAGATATGTATGAAACAGCCGGTTCAAAATTTCTTGCAACCGGCTTTTTTGTTTCTGCAAAAAATTAAGATGATTGTAATAATATTGAAAAAAAATTGATAGTGAGTTTTCTGGATAAGATTGGGGGTATGAATTTCGATTAAACCACTCTATATTGGGGAATTTACTATTTTAATTCAATGATGAATTGCCTTATCTAATTTAATTCGATCAAATTGGGGAATTCTTTTTAACGGGGCGATTTTATCTCTCCAATTTTAAGAACCATCATCCCATTATTTATCTATGTCCAAAAAGATAGGGGTTAGTGCACACCTTTAAGTTATGGCAATGATTCCATTTTATTGGATTTGTCTGTAAGAATAATCGCTGATATGCCGCCTGATAGCCCCTCGTTTAATATTAAGGAGATTTAAAAAAGGCTCGGGCATTTTTATTCATGTATTTAATAAATAAATTTATTTCATAAATTTTATATTTATTAATTTATAAAATTTATAAATCAACATTCGAATGAAACATTATAATCCTTTTAATTAAAATATAGCTGCAAAAAATATATTTATTTAAGGAGGCATCTCGTTATGATTTCAAATGCCCATACTTGTATTAGAACCAAAATCATGGTGACAATCAATAAATCTATAAATAAACTCTTAAACGTCCATAGAATCATACAATCGTTAAAGCTAATTATAACGCTATTTCTCATATTTTTTTCAAAAAATGTTTTGTCACAAAATGATCATCAGCCGTCCAGCTTTGTAAATGCCAATACCATGAGTGAAGTGAATGCGATTTTACAAGATGTCGCCTTTGAGGTGGTTCTGCAAGCAGAAAAAATCAATTTATCATCTTCTGAATTAATTAAAGCCAATTATCTTATACCGCTTGCTACATTTATTGATTTAAATGTGATCGGAAAAGGTAAATCCGTTGTAATTGATAAGTCGAAAATGAGTCGCTTTGTTATAAAGTTTCTTGAACAGGGAAAAAGTCTTCAACAATTGAGTGCCAGCCTGGTTAATGCATTTGCGAATGGTGAGTTTCGCCCTGACATCACTCCCCAAAAGTCCTCTTTTAGTCGTCCAAATCAATCACAAATTAAAAGTCGAATTGGAGCGTTTGTAGCGACTGAATTTGAATATCATCAGGAACCCGACGGGAAATATGTGCCATTAATGGAGATTAATCAGGTTCGTATATTTTTTAATACTCATTTTAGTTCATCAGCCAATCAGAATAATATTGACTTTTTGGCTGAATGGAATCCTGTGCCTGAGGAAGTTATCCATCAAATAGAAGAAGTCTCATTACAATCTGTAGGAATTGATGATACATTACGTGGTTTAAATGGCATTTATGCTTCTTCTCAAGCGGAGGATCATCCAGAAGACATAATTGGTTTTGAGCAGCTTTATTTAAAGATATTAAATGTTCAAAATAGTGGGATAGATATCACAATTGGACAGTTCAGAAATCCATTTGGAATTTGGTCGGATTATACTTCTCATCGAAACTTCACTTCTACCAAAAATAACGTATTAGTGAATGATTTTGCTTTAAAAAAAATTGAATTAGGCCTTCTCGTTGAAAAAGAATGGTCAAACGGTTTTAATCTTGCGCTGGCCATAGTACACGGTCGTTTGGGACGTACTGTGGATTTGCTCCGGGCTGATATTGACAATGCGAAAGATTTCGTCAGTAGGATTGGTTTTAATACAGGCGCCCTTAAAATAGGAATGTCAACCTATCTTTCCGAATTTTCAATTAATAAAAAGGCCGCTTGGGGGCTGGATTGGCTATTTTCAATACCGCGTTTGTCAGTTTCCGGAGAAGTTGTCGTTCAACGCAACAAGCATAAGAATGTTTGGATGAAAAACGGAAAAAATACAAACATTACCTTATCTTCCTTAGGGGCGTACACCCAATTCCATTACCTCTTGACAGACCGATTAAGCTTTTATGGTCTATATGAAACATGGCGAATCTATGCAAATGATCAGATCATTGATCAGCCGACTTATAAAATTTTTCACGGTATCAAATTCCAATTGAATCAATACACACGATGGACAATTCTTGAATTTGGTCGAATGATACATAAAAACATCGATCAAGGTTATGTTCATTTATCTACACAGTTTGAATTTGTATATTAATAGGCTTATAAATTATTAATAAATTTAAACTTGTAATATTAATTAGAATTGATGGGAATAGTGCAACTTCACATGTATTTTAAAAAACAAGAAATTACAATCGTGGAAACAATAAATGTTCACTTTTTCCATTAAATAAACCATGTATCTTTTATTGCATATGAATTTTTTCGAATTTGGATCAGATTATATAAAGGAGTTTGTTCTTTTAAGATTGACATTGATATATTTCTGTACATAGCGATTTTTGAGAGGGTAATATATGGCTAGCTCAAAAAAAATATATATATTATCTTTTTTGTCTATTATACTTTTAATATTCTTTAATCAGCGATCCAATTTTGCTCAATCGAATCGCGATCGAGCAAAAGATTGGGTCGAAAAAGGCCACTTAGCCCACAATCTGAATGATAAGGTGGAGGCTTATCTCAAGGCAGCTCAATTGGATAGTTCTTACATGGATGCTTATTATTTCTTGGCTAAAGCCTATCAGGCCCAGAGGCAGCATGATAAAGCCCGCAGTGCGTTTCTGCAAGCGCTCCGCTTGGCAGAACAACAAAATGATGTTCAATTGGCCTATAAGTGTGCGGTTCAATTGGCAGAAATGGGCCTTTATACCAATAATAAAAGGGACTATGAGAATGCACTAAAAACAGCAATTCAATATGCGCCTACAGACTCGCATAGACAAGAGTTAAAGGTGCAGCTCAGTCGATTTTTATATAAAAATAATCGCAAAACAGAGGCTTTAGCTATTCTAAAAGAGTTACAAACTCAAATTGGGAGGACATCTTCTAAAACGTTTCTAAGTCACACCCAGCTTGTCGCTATGCTTGAACAATTAAAAAAGTATATCAATGATGGAAAATTAAATCTTGCGAAGACTCTTTTGGATTCAATTAATGCTTCAGGGGCTTCTTTTGGTTTTTCAGTACGTATTGCAAAATTAGACTCAACATTGAAAGCCAGAATGTTGGAAAGTGAAAATAAGAAAATGTATTCGTTGGCTATTGAATTAGCAACACAAGGAAAGGTCGAAGAAGCTATTTTTCTGCTCGAAAAGATTTTAGCCAACTCTCCGAACTATCGTGATGCGGTGTTGTTATTAAAACAGTATAAAAAAATCAGAGATCAACAAAAGAAACGCCAAAAAGTCGATTCCCATAGCGGCCAACCAAAAGAAAAAGCCAGAATTGCTACCACTGTAGAAATCAATGGTACAAAAGAAAAACATAGCAATAATGAAAAAAAGGTCTCCCCAAAATTAACTAAGATAAGTTCGGATAGTTCTCTTAATAAGATTGCTCACGATTCATCTTTACAAACAACGGTCAAAAAGAAAAACATTTCGTTAGCAGACAATCGTAAGACTCAAGACTCATCACAATTACAAGCTGATTCACAATTAAATATGAAAACAGATGAAAATATAAAGAAGCAAAAAGAACAAGTGGAAAATATACAAATTGATAGCCGGCTGGATAATATAAAGAAAAAAGACGATAGGCAAAAAATTTTAGGCCATATAGAACAAGACAGTGCTTTTTCTCAAATTCGATCAAGCGATAGAACGACTTTTAACAATAACCAGACAGCTCATGATTTGAAAACGGGTAAAATTTTTAAATCCCCTTGGGTATGGGCAATATTGGCAATAATGGGATCGTTATTAATTTCCTTGTATTTTATACATTTAATTTATCCACTAAAAGTTGCGCAGGTCCTCATATTTCTTGAAAAAATTGATTTAGCAATTAGCTATATGGAATGGTATTTACAGAAAAAGCCAGACCGTCTTGAATTTTATCCACTTTTGGCCAATCTTTATATTGAAGTCGGCAAAGATGATGAAAAAGCAATTCAAGTTTACAAAACGATTTTAGATCGATCGATCAAAGTAAATCATTTGGAAGAGGTCATCCGGCAGGTAAGATTGTACTATGAACGTAATGGAGCCATGGATTCTTACCTACAAACACTTTTAGAACGCCAATCTGAAAAATAAGAATTGCTATTTATGCCAGGACAGGTGTTCGATTTAACTGAAATGTTCATATTAGGAATCACGGCGCGCTGGCGCCGAACAGTGCCGCGTTCAGAAACAGCCGGTCGGCCCCGCGCCAGTAGCCGCGAAAATTGGGATCCTCGGCGAACAAAATCACCCGTCCCCGCCCATGCTTTTGCTCATACAGAAACACGCCGCCCGCCGTGCGTTCGGCCACATCCGGCCAGATGTGCCC
>WAPZ01000668.1 GCA_015520535.1 Candidatus Heimdallarchaeota archaeon | reverse complement strand
GGTAATCTTTTTTGAAGCTCCCTTAATCGATTTTCTTTGCTCATAATGGCTGTTTCATCATTGAAAATAAGAGATTTAAGAGCCGCTATATTTTCTTCATTAAAACCGATCACCTGCACTCGCTCTCTGGCAATTTTCTCCTGCAATTTTTTGAGCTTTTCTTCAGCTTCTTCGACTTTTCTTTTATAAATTGCTAATTGCTCGTCACTAAATTCCTTAATACTGCGGATTCCTTTTAATTCATCTTTTTTTGATTCATCAATAAAAATGTCTGTTAAGGTCTTTGCCATTGAATAAGCTAAATTAGGCGAAGTAGATTCTGCAATGATCTGGATTATACCCTTTCCTAATCTTTCTATTTTGATTTGCTTCCTAAGTGTTACTGCGATACTCCGATCAAAAACATCTTGCAAATCAAGCCAGGGCCGCTGCTCCACTATAGTATTTGCCCTTGAAATAACTTCGGGATCCTGATCAAGACCAATTCTTCTACCTAAAATCGCTAAATATTCTGCACTTAGTATTTTTCTTTCAATTTCACGATAATCGACATTTTGCGAAGTTCCTGGGGTAACTGACCTGACAGAAGTATATAGTCTACTTGGTGAAATCTCGATTGTTGATGTAGATTCATAAATCGGTTTGATATAAAGAAGCGCATAAATTACTGCAATGGATGTGCAAACAAGTGTAGATGCCACAATCCACCATCTTTTTCTCCATATACGAAACCAATATAATCTTAAATCAATAGTTGGTTTTTGATTTATCAAATTGATGATATTTTCATAATTGCCATTGTTATGCTGGCTATAAGACAAATTATCCCTATTCATGTTTCCACCAAATAATAATTCTAAGGGGAAAGGGCATCTTATTTAAAAACGACGGACTCCTCGATAAATTATATAGCTTGCTAATACACTAAGGCTAAATCGTATAAACTCTCGAATCATTGGAGATAATGTTTGTTTGGAAGGAATATATACAATATCCCCCGGATGCAATTCAAGCGGGACAGGAATGGATTTCTTTAAATAACTCTTTAGATTGACAACAGCAACCTCTGCATGTCGTTCGCCGCGAAAATATAAACGCACTTCTTCCAGGTTTGCAGCCGGAGTAGGTCCGCCGGCAGATACAATCGCATCCAAAATATCCATATTTTCTTCCAAATTAAACACGCCCGGTGTTGCCACTTCTCCGAACACCAAAACAATAGACCGGCGCTCTAAAGGAGAAGAAGATAATGCAGTTGGGGCGCCCACAATTCCCTGAATATGAATAGTGTCTCCAGGATAAATCGGAGGCAGAGATGAAAAATCGCCTCTTTCCAACGCCTTGGTTAAATCCACATGGATTAGATTTTTATTAGAAGAGGATGATCCCCGAACAATCACGACATCACTGAGATTGGCATTCGGTAATGGTCCTCCTGCCTCTGAAATGATCTGCCATAAATTGGGAATTTGCTCAAAGGTATATTTGCCAGGGGTGAGCACATTACCAGTAACATAAACCGTTTTACTTCCATAGCGGGTGACCGTTACAGCAACTTGCGTAATGTTCATATCAAACAAAGAAATCTTGGAGATAATTCTTTGCCGAAGTTCTTGAGTGGTCAGTCCCTGTGCCTGAATAGAGCCAATCAAAGGAATCTCAATTTTTCCTGTCGCCGAAACACGAGTAACGGTGTTATATTGTGGATTCTGCCAAAATGTAATGCTCAACTCATCGCCAATCCCAATGCGATATTCTCTATTTCGAGTTTGGGGGGACTGGCGGGTTTGAGCGAAGATATCACTCACAACCAGAATTGATGCAGCGCTAACCCATAGTGCAAAGGGTAAAATGTAAGTTTTCATATAACTAACCTACTCAATCAAACAGTTCTGTATTTTTTATAATCCAGGTTATGCTTTCGAAGCAAATCGTATAATGTACTACGATTCACTTTTAAATCTTCGGCTATATGGGCAATCACTCCCTGATGGCGTCGCAGAGCTTGAAGCAGAATTTCCCTTTCGGCTTTTAACATGGCAGTCTTATACGACCATGTCTCTCCTACCACTTCTTGATTATTCTCCAAGTCTAAATCTCCCGGCAATAATACATTGTGCCTTGCTAAAATCACGGCTTTTCTGATCTTATTTTCCAATTCGCGCACATTGCCAGGCCACTTATATTGTTTGATTAATTTTAATGCACGCGGGGAAATGCCGGTGATATTTTTCTTGTATTGTTTAGCAAAAATTTTCAGAAAATGCTTAGCCAATAGTTCTATATCATTTTCTCGCTCACGGAGCGGCGGCATTTCTATCCCCACAACATTCAGTCTATAGTATAAATCTTCACGAAAATTGCCATTCTGTATCTCAGCCTTTAAGTCTCTATTCGTCGCCGCAATGATACGAACATTAAGTTTTATGTTTTGCAAACCTCCAACTCGTTGGATTGTGTGATCCTGCAAAAATCGCAATAACTTGACCTGAAGTGCCAAAGGCAGCTCAGCAATTTCATCCAAAAACAACGTGCCGTCTTGCGCCAGTTCAAACTTACCTTTGACGGTATCTATAGCTCCAGTGAAAGCCCCTTTTTCATGCCCAAATAATTCACTTTCCAGAAGTCCCTCTGGAATAGCACCACAGTTGATCGCCACAAAATTAAAATCTTTACGGTTACTACATTGATGAATTAATTTGGCAATCACTTCCTTGCCGGTACCACTCTCTCCGGTAATCAGGACCGTCGCATCGGTATCGCTAACAATTTTGACAAGTTGAAAAATGCGTCGCATTTTCTCTGATTGACCAATTATCGACCCTAAATTATCTTTCGTTTCCTCCTCATCAATATTGGTTTGTGATTCAACTTGTAGTATAAAAAGGGCTCGTTTCAATAACACCTTTAATTCATCTAAATCAAATGGCTTCAGGACATAATCAAACGCACCGGCATTGAGTGCGGAACGGGCAAGGTCCATTTCTTGTTGGCCGGTTATGATGATAATTTTGCATCGTTGGTCTGATTCAATAAATTCCTCAAGGATTGATAAACCCGCATTCATAGGATAGGCAGCATTGTCATTAAAATTCAGATCGAGCATTACAATATCAGGTTGATGGCTGTAGAATTTCTTGCGCACATCTTCTGGAGCATTCGCGGTGATAATTTGATAACCGTCTTGCAGTCCCCACTTGAGCTGTTGGCATAACAATTCATCATCATCAGCAATTAATATTTTGGGATTTTTCATTTCCATAATAACCTCAAGTGTTGTCCTGTCTGAGATGTGCTAAAATGAAGGGACGTTTTAGAGTGAAAGCCACAACTCTTCCCCCTATATGATCATCTATGAATTACATTCAATCTGAGCTTCATCACCAAGCCAACGATGGGAAGTGTTCGGCTTATTTGGCACAATCAACGGTAACCTAATAATTATAGCCGTACCTTTTCCAGGTTTACTTTTCACAGTGATTTCACCATCATGGCCCTGTACGATTTCACGAGTTTGATGCATTCCAAGGCCAAGGCCAAAGGGTTTCGTGCTTTCATAGGGTTTGAACAAATATTGCTCTATAAATGAATCTGTCATTCCATGCCCTTGATCGCGAAAGATAATTTGCAGATAATTTTCTTTTGGGTTTATTTCTGCCTGTATACAGATTTCACCACCATCAGTCATGGATTCTATACAATTCATTAAAACATTCCGAAACGCAATTTTGATCAAGTCTTTATCCAGTGAAGCTCTGATAGTATCCTTTATTTGTGTTCTCAGGCGGATTTTATCAGGGATTGGTATTTCACGAAATACGGTTTCTAATAAGTCATTTAGATTTATAATACTTCGATGGATTTCGATTTTGCCATCTCTGTAAGTACCTATTTTCCGTATTAGAGCCTGCATTTCATCCGAGACAACAGACACACCCTTTAAGAATTCCTTTTGAAAGTCTGGATTATTAAAGTTCTTTTGAGCATTTTGAACCAGAAGACTCAATATTGACGTATTATTTCTCAATTCATGCAAGACATAGCCGGCAATCTGGTTAATCGCCTCGCGCTGTTTTAATAACATCAGGTTTTCATAAAGCTGAAATCGATGAAGCGCGATGCCAATCGCATTGGCAAATAACTGCAACAATTGCAAATCTTCATAATCAAAATCATCTCCATCGTTTCGCTGACCAAGCATCAAAATACCAATTTGCTCTTCTCCAATCCAAATTGGTAAGAAATAATCGAATGAATTAAATATATGTTTTGGGGGGCGGGGAAAAAGCTTGTTGAATCCCTCTCTGGAAAGAATGTTTTCTTTTTTTGTCACCCTGATTTCATTTTCACGCAGGCGCAGGCGGAAAACCGAACCTTCTATTAAATTTCCATTATCGTAAAAATAGGGTTTGTATTCATTGTCAAAATTGGATTGTTGCACACAAAACCCGACCTTTTCCACCCCCAGAGTTTCACTAACCACTTGCAGGATACTCTGCATGCAACTTCTTTCATCCCGTGCATCCCGAATAGAATTGGTTAGATACGTAATTTCGTGTCTGAAATCATATTTGGGTAGGATGAATACTTTTTGAATAAATTGAATCCATAAACGACGGATTTCTTTACCAGCAACAAGAAGCAAGGCCAAAAAAACCGCACCTGATATGAGTGCAATGAGAAAAATTGGTTTCCAAATACCACCGTAGATGAGTTGTAATTTGTAAAAAAAGCCTATCACGATGAAATAAATTCCAAGGTAGATTAAAACTGAAGCACCAGAAGACTGTTTTTTAGGTAAAGCGCTGATCAATATTGGTTGAAAAATGGATTTTTTTGATAAAAGGAATGCTAAGGTTGCTATCGTAATACCATTGAACAAATAAGATAGGACCGAAAAGTAGGGATTTAGCTTTGAGGATAAAAACAAATGTATCAAGGTCCCCAAGTTAATTGATAATGTAATAGCAATTAAAATTTTTAAATAAGCTGCGGTCTTTTGAAAATAATAATCAATTTGTTTTGCCCAATGTTTCCAATAAATCAAGGAAAGCATCAAAGGCCCAAAAGCCATGAACAGGAAAATACGACCAGGTTTTGTAAGAATTATATGAATGGATTGATTACTTGCCTGGATGGAAACTTGGAAAAAGCCTTTATATAAATGCACCCAAAACAGCCCAAAAATCACCAACCATGTAGTTAAAACAAATATAAAATAACTATATTCCTTTTTGAAAAATGGCCGAAAAACATGCGAAAATCCTCCCATTATGGCCAGCGCTATCCAACCAACGGTCAAGTATAACACAGGCAACCAGGGGAAAAAGATGATCAGTAAAATGTTTAGATTAAACGCGAAATATAGTGCAATTGCTATACGAAACCGCTTTAAACCAGGCAATACCGTGCGATTCAACAGGTACAGCAGCCATGCTGAGGATAATAAATTGAAAAAAGCGATAATTTTTGAAAGTAATAATGCCATATTAATTCAATAGTTGTCGCGCTTTTTCATCAAAAAATGGAGCCAATGGATGTTGCGGGAACTGGGTTGCTATCTCTTTATATGCCTTGGCAGCTAATGTATATTGATTGGATGCTTCGTAAATTTTTCCCAGTAAAAGATAGGTGCTAATCGTGCCGGCACTATTCGTCCAAATGTCTTTGATTTTCTTGACAGCATCAACTGCCTGATCATACTTTTCCTGGGCTAAAAAACATTTGCTGATTTGCTCTTGTGCCATAGCCGCCAGCATCGATTTAGGATACTTTCGGATCAATTCCTGATAAAATTCTATAGCTTCATTAAAAGCCTGCTCTGCAAGAGATAAGTTGTTCCGGCTTAAATAGTAATTCGCAATTTTCAAGGGGGCGGTTAATCCTGGCATGGAAGTTTCAAATTGCTTGCTCAGCCATCGATATTCATTTAGCGCTTGATCCCAACGACCTTCTAATTCAAAACTTAAAGCGATCTGCTCCTGCGCTTCCGCCGCAATGTTATAATTCTTGAAATGCTGAGTAACGATGTCCTTAAAAAATGTTCGACTTTTTTCATACTGCCGCTGTCCTAAATATATTTTTCCGAGTTCAAGTTTTGCGGGCGGTACCACCTCCGATTGGGGGAAATTCTGAATGATACTCTGCAATTTAGCTATAACGCTATTGACAGCTCGCCCTTGTAATATCATTGTTTTGGCCTGGAAAAATTTTATATATGGTACAATCAACGAGTCTTTCGTCACTTCCAATTGCTGCTGTAAAATCTCTTGTAGCTGATCATAATTTTGGTTTTGAAGTAAAATTAATGATAAATAATTTAAGGCAACTAACGCTGCTTTGGAATTGGGCCATCGTCGAAGTATTTCATGGTAAACGCGTGTGGAACGATCATCACTTATTTGCGGCCTTCCTTCTTGATGATCGAATGTTACGATTCTGGTATATTGAAATGGAATCGCCATAAGATACGGCTGTGGCTTATTTGGATCGATTATGTCGATTAGTCCATCCAACACCTTCTCATATTCCCTGGCAGCATTCTGATATGCTAGAATCTTTTCATATAAAATTCCCAAATTAATCCTTACCGACAGTTCATTCTCTTTCCCATTTCCAGCTTCAGCAAGATATAAGTTATAGAATCGAATAGCCTCTTGCGGGTTTTCTTGTAATAGTTCTAATTGCGCTAACGTAAGCAAACTTAATCGAGTTAATGTATTATCTCGATTGCTGTCCAATGAATCAAATGAGGAGACAACCTGTAGCAAGAGTTTTTTGGCATCTTCATAGTCCGAGATGGGCGCAAGGCGGGGATTGATATAAATCCTTTTTACGATTTTTTGAGCTTTAAAAAATACTTTTTCCAGTTGATATCGTTCAAATTCAGGCGTTTTTTCTGCACACGCCCACACCGAAAAAGCTAAGAATACAGTTAAGGTCCTATTCATGCGTTTCACACCGTTTCACTCTTGATGAACTATATTCTCAATGACTTTTCTATTCTATGTGTCGCAATTGCATTTTTATAAAAAAAGGTAATTGTTCCAATCACTAAAAAATTTAAAAAGATAGAAAAGACAATATCCCCTCCTAGTAAAATTGGAATTAATTCAGGTGATAGTTTTTGCACCAGTTCCGGTGTGTTATTTAAAATTAAATCTATTGGAATTTGTAGTATGATTATTGGAATTGCAATAGCCATTACGGTTGGTATAAAATGGTGGAAAAACAGTCTAAAGCTTTGAAAGATTGCATCCCAAAATCGCAATCGATTGGTAATAATAATAACAATCGCATAAGCAAAAGCGGCCATTATTAAAATGGCTATAGCAACTCGCATAAAATTTATAAATGTGATATAGTTTGGATAATAGGTCGTTAAAAGTTGAGAGACGTATATTACCCCCAAAATCAGCGTTGTCTCAACAACCCATATTCCAAACAAATCTGGAAATTTCTGTAAGGTTGTTTTTATCGCGGTCTTTTGGTTTAAGTTTTTATCGTGGAAATAAAAGAAGTAGTAAGTTGCGAAAGCAAGCACCCAAATCCCAATTATTCCACTTAAACCGATATTCACGATATCAAATAGATTAGGTAAAATGATAAAATTGTTGGGATAATGTAATGAAGGTTCTCCATATAGAGCTTTCTGCAATGGGAGAAAAATTTTGGAAAAAGGAAAATAATTAAAAAGTACAAATCCAATCAACACCACCACTTGGACTAAGGCATATAATACAAATGGGGTATAAAAATGAGGAATTTTCATATAACGGATGGTTTGACGCCAAGCTGCCGTTAAATACTGAAATTTCGATTTATTTTTATAACTCATACCCTCAGTCTCCTAAACATTCTTACCAGCTTGAAGTCTTTAACGAATGAATTTTCCCTGCACTTCATTGCTGCCCGAAGAGAGCCCCCACTTGTCATACACAAAAATTCGATAAAAATAAGTGATATTTGCCGTAGCACTAAAATCCCGAAACTCCGTAATTGATGCATTGTTAATAATGGCGATAGGAGCAAAAGTGGTATCCACAGGTGAACTGGTAGATCGGTATAAGCGGTAATGGGCAAAATCTGAATCCGTGTTAGGAGACCATGTAAGTCGCAATGATAAACTGTCCTGGACGGGTTGTGATAAAACCACCGGTTTTGGGGGTAGATTTTCAGGAGTTTCGGCAGAGACAATATTACTCGCACTATTATTCCCATTTTTATCAAAAACATAAATGCGATAATAATAGCGCGTATTGGGATTTAAGCCGGTATCCGTAAATGAGACTACCGTTTGATCAAAAATCTCTGCAACCAATTTTGACGACAAAGAAACCACAAAATTGGTTGATCGCATAATTTGGTATGAATAAAAGTCATTATCATTGTTGGCGGTCCATCGGAGATGCAGCGCTGTCTCGTTTTCGGCAATGAGAGTAGGTTCAAACAAATAAACACTTCTTGGTTCAGATTGAACGGTAATGCGAGTTGAACCTGTTGCGCTTGCACGATTGCCGGCGGCATCTATAAACTCACCGAATAAAAATGCATTTTCAACTTGAAGACCGCGTCTAACAACATAATCTCGCTCATAAATTCCATCTCCCGCTACCTGATCCCCATGAGTACCATCATCGAATAATATGATATTTCGTTCACTTGATTCAGGCGTTGCCTGGCTGATATCATCAATATCAACCGAGGCCTTCCCATTCGGTTCTCCGGTTCCCATACGGATATGCAGCGTATCGCCAGGCTGCAAAACCCGGCCATTGCTATTTTCCTC
>WAPZ01000667.1 GCA_015520535.1 Candidatus Heimdallarchaeota archaeon | reverse complement strand
CGTTAAGACAGATCAGCATTTATTTACGTGAATATCGCCGTGAAATAATAACATTTCTCGTGTTATCTTTGTTTGGAAGCCTAATCTTGGCTACAAAATATAAGATTGGGGTCTTTCGAGCGCTTTATGAGACATGGGGTCTTTTTTTCTTTGCCAGTACATTAGATTTTCCCGAAAATGATACCATTTTTTCTCTTATTTGGATTCTTTTTCCGCTTTTAGGTCTTGTCATTCTTGCTGATGGCCTAGCATCCTTTGGAACCGCCCTTAAACTGAATGATGTAAGATCTGAAGAATGGAATTTAGCAACTGCGAAAGAAATGGATGGACATATCATCATCGTTGGTGTTGGTAATCTCGGCATCAGAATAGTTAAACGACTTATTTTGGAAGATTTGTACGAAGTGGTTTGTGTGGATGATGGAAAAGGCGATGATTTTGATCGCGTTCTTTTGACACAGGAAGAGTTGCGCTTTCCAGTCATTCGCGGTGATGCACGCCGTGAAAACGTCCTTATTGATGCTGGCATTAAACGCGCCAAATCGATCATGATTCTGGTGGATGATGATTTGACAAATTTAAAAATTGCCCACGTATCCAGAAAACTGAATCCGCACATTCGCATTATTGTGAGAATGTTTGACGATGATTTAGCCGAATTTGTAGAAAAATCACTGAATAATGTAGAAGTACTTTCAACGTCACGTCTTTCAATGAATTTCTTTATAAAGGCGATAGAAGTTGCTGAAGTGGAAACAGACAACACTTCTGCAACAAAAGGAGAAAAAAAATAATAAAATACACAATATACTTTTATTTTTCGTTTCATTAAAAGGTTACTTAGAGTTCTGTGCGGCTTAGTTTTCTTGGATCGTCTATATATACGGGAATTGCAGCGGCACCGCGTTTAACTTCTAGGTCATCTAAGTTTAGAACGCCGATAATTTCTTTGAAACGGTTTCGTATAGTTACTGGTGTGGTTTTAGCAGCACGTGCAATTTGGGATTGGGTTCGACGTTCGCCAGTATAAACACCAGCAATATATAATGAGGCGGCGGCGATACTCATGGGATTTTTCCCGATGGTTAATCCGTGTTTTCGCGCTTCTTCCGAAATTTTAATGGCAATTTTAATGGTCGGCATGGACATTTCTAGATTTTGTCCAAGTTTTAGAATTAGAGCTGGATAGGCAGTTTTTTGGTCTTTGTTGGTGTTTTCTTCTTTTTCTAAGAGTTTAAGAACAATTCTCACACAGCGTCCAAGTTCTTTAATTGAAAGATCGGTGGCTTCTTGAAGATCTTTTAATGTTAAAGGTGTTTTTGTTTTACGACATGCAAGGTAAATGCATGCGGCAGCCATTCCGATGATTGAGCGGCCACGAATTAAATTAGCTTGAAGTACCTTTCTGTAATAAATGCTTGCTAGTTCAGCGTTTTGAACGGTTATCTGTAATTGGCTTTTTAAACGTTTTATTTCGCGTAATGCTTGCTTTAAATTACGAACTTTGCTTTCTAACGACTGGTTATTGACTTGTGATAGACGATAATAATGTCGTTGTTTTTCAGCGCTTAAGACATTGCCACGCGAATCTATTTTTGAATTTGAAATTTTAGAATGAACGCCCAAATCAGCTTGCAAAAGAGAAAGGGGATCGCCATTTCTAGAACGCATTTTTTCTTCTTCAGAATCGTATGCGCGCCATTCAGGTCCTAAACTGTAAACCGGGTCATCAGACACAATTCCACAATTGGGACAGATTCGTTCTCCTTTTAATGGATCATAAATATAATCTTCCCCACATTCATCACAAATATTAGAAGTATTATTCGTTTCCCCGACAGTTTTTCCCTTCCTATTCCCACTACTCATCAAAAATCACTCTTTATTGCTAAGCAACAGTTTCTCGCATTTTATTAAAAGACTTTCTCATAAAAATCTCCGTAGATTTTTTTTCTTTCATTTTGGTGAATATGGCTGGTCAGAAATCCAGTTACTGCTTCCATCGGAATAAATTTCCTTTTTCCAGATCGCTACCGTGTGTTTATATTCTTCTATTGCTTCTAAAAGAACGGCGTGCCCTTCATTCCGATGTGATGACGCGGCTACGATGAAAACAAGTGGTTCGCCGAGCTTGAAGCTGCCGGTGGCATGATAAATTCTTAAATCAATTAAGTGGTATTTTTGAATTAATCTTTTACAGAGATTGTCTAATTCTGTCGTTGCCTTTTCTTCCCATGCTTCAATTTCAATTGCTACTACTTTTTTGTCGGATTTTAGACTTGTTGAACGGACTATACCACTAAAAGTAAAGATTGCGCCAATTTGATGTTCATGGTTTTCTTTTAATACCGCATTGATTATATCTTCTAACTTTAACGTGCCTTTAGCAAAAATTCCACCTTTTCTTTCAAAAATTGAAGTTTTCATTGAACACCACTTTATTTTTGAATTAATGAGAAAATATGCTTTATTTCGGGGATTATTAAATTAATTCCTAATTTTACAGCATTGGGGCTGCCGGGTAGGCAAAGGATCAGTGATTCATTGTAGATACCGGCCATAGCACGTGTCATTATGGAGACGGTACCAACTTCTTCATAGGTTTTTAAGCGAAATAATTCGCCAAAGCCATCTAAAACCTTCTCGAATAATGTTTTTACAGCTTCTATAGTGACATCACGTCGAGCAATCCCTGTGCCGCCCATAAGTATGAATAGTGATGATGACTTTTGATTGTGAAGAATAAAGTTTCTAATATGGAGAATATCATCAGGTAGGTAGGTAATTTCTTTTGCAATCTCTAATATATCGGAAAGTTGTTCTTCTAAGAGGCTTCTTGCGATTTTACCAGACTTGTCCTTAAGACGGCGAGTTTCTTCGTCAGCTAGATAGAGTGAATCACTCACTACGGCTAAATAAGTAGGTATTTTGGCAAGATTTGTTTTAACATGACTTTTTTTTGGCATTTCTGGTAACATTTCTTTTTTAATCCAAGAATTGGGGTCAATATTCGAGTTTTCGGTCATGTCACCCACCTTTATCGAATGTGGTCTTTATCCTTCATTTATTTAGTTTTTTGATTTTGGTTACCACATGTACATCTGTTATTTTAGCTACCGGATATTGACCGTGTTCGTCTTTTTCTTCCGGTTTAACCATGTCAAAAATCGCCATTAAAGCATTTAATACGCCCATCATTGCCTCTAATTCGACTCCTGTTCGGTCACGGGTCTTAACTGTGACTTGTACTCCAATAAAATCTTTTTGCACGTCAAATTCGACGTCAACACCATGGATAGCTATTGGATGTGCCATAAAAATTAAATGTGGTGTCTGTTTTACCGCAAGGATGGCAGCATATCGTGCATTTTCTAAGATATCGCCTTTTTTTTCAGTACGCTTTTTTGTAATCTTCTCTATTGTACTGGGTTTTAAAAATACTTTGCCGGCGGCAGTTGCAATTCTAATCACGGGTTCCTTTTCAGTTATGTCTATCATAATTAAAGTTCACCTATATCTGACGTCTTTTTATTTCATTCTGTAAACCAATCAAAAATAAATAATAAAAAAAAGATGTGTGCCTCAAATAAGAAGGCATGGGGAGCTAATGACGGAAAACTATAAAGTAAAAGAAAAAGTAGTGGTGCTTTCTGGTGGCACGGGAACCCCCAAATTGCTATATGGTGCTAAATTTTTGTTTGAGAAAAATAATTTAACTGTAATTGGAAATACTGGTGATGACTGGGATTTTTATGGCATTCATGTGAGTCCCGATGTTGATGCCGTTCTTTTTACCTTAAGTAACCAGTTAGATACCGCAAAATGGTGGGGTATAAAAAATGATTCTTTTCGTGTAGTTGAGGGACTTAAACATCTTCTTAAAGAGGACGTTTGGTTTAATTTGGGGGATTTGGATCTTTCAGTTTCTTTATTTAGAACATTTCTCCTGAAAAGGGGATATACACTTACTAAAGCGACTGAAATAATTAAAAACAAGTTGAATATTCCTTTTAACGTATTTCCGATGACTGATAGTCAGTTTGCCACTATCATTGACACAGAGATTGGTAAAATGCATTTAGAAGAATTTTGGGTAAAACATCATGGGGACTTAGAAGTCAATGATGTAACCTTTTCATATGATGCAAGTACGTGTTATTTACCCGATGTGATTCTTCAAGAGTTATGTAACGCTGATATAATTGTGCTTGGGCCGAGCAACCCCATTTCGTCAATCGGTCCTATTTTAGAAGTTCCCGGTTTTCGTGATGCTCTAAAAAAATCTAGTGCCAAAAAAATAGCAATTTCACCAATAATTGGGAAACAACCGGTCTCAGGACCTGCTGGTAAGTTTATGCAAGCAAAAGGATATGAAGTTTCTCCGTTAGGGGTTGCTGAATGCTATGAATCGCTAATTGATTATTTAGTAATACACACTAGCGATAAAACCTATGAAAACGAGTTAAAAGCAAAAAATGTGCAACCATTAATTATGAATATTATATATAGGAACTGGAAAGATAGCCTTTTAATGTTTTATCATTTAATCGACGCGATTAGAAAAAAAGAATGAGATTGATGTTAAAGGGCGAATCCTTGGGCGAACGTTGAAATGATAAACGCTGCAATCACAATCCATAAAGTAAATCGGGTAATACTTCGAATTCTTGCGATTCGTGCGGGATCTTCTTCGCGAAATAGGATAAATCCCGCCCAGATTACGGATACAAATGAGATAAGCATCAATGTAAGTCCGATAATTTTTGCTAAGATACTGCTAAAGACGGTTACAATTAATATGGTTAATAACACTAACGCTATAATAAGAAGACTAAAACCACTCACTTTTGCAAATTTGACTCCAAATTTTACGGCTATTGTCTGAATGTCATGTTCTTTGTCTCCGGTGACATCAATGATTCCTTTAAGGATTTCACGCCCTATAATTCCCAGTAAAGTGGCAATAGCAAATACTACTAGTGCATAAAGTGCCTTAATTTCAGAAAAAGGATCTGATGTTTGAAATATAATCCAGTAAAGTCCACCTAGTAGAAAAGGTGCTAAATGACCAATCGCTACTACAAAATTGCCAAGTAACCCTTTCTTTTTCAGACTAAATTGCGATTTTTCGGGATCTGAGGATTTATAACTGTAAAATACACTCAATATAACGAAAAAAATTACTAATGCAGTAAACAATGGGCCTATCAAAAAAAATGTCAGAATGACTCCACCTATATAACATAAAAAGATGATGATCCGTGCTTCTTGAGGACTTAAATCACCTCGGACTAGTGGACGATCAAAACGCTTATTTTTTAGGTCGATCGGATAATCATAATAATCGTTAATTCCCATGGATGCGGAAACTAAAAGCACGGGGATCCAAAAACCAAGGACTAAGACAAAAAGATGTGATTGTACGACCTCCCATGGAGGAATTGGATTATTACTTAGGATTGCTGCTGTTAGACCACCAGCAATTGCTGTAAAACCAGCTAAAATCGCTAATGTGCCGCGTGTAAAATTCCATAGTGCTTTAATTTTTATTACTACCGTATTCATTGTTGCTCACTCATCACAAAATTTATTATTGCAAATTAGAAAGATAATTCAGAGGCAGCTATCCTTTATCAATTGCAAGGAAGATAATTT
>WAPZ01000666.1 GCA_015520535.1 Candidatus Heimdallarchaeota archaeon | reverse complement strand
ATCCGCAAACGAGCCGACTTAGCTGCAACTAAAATCAAGAGAAAACTTCCTAAAAAATATTCTTCTTGAACTTTAGGCTTTCGCAACTCTTTCAACAGATTATTAATTGTTTGTTTAGCATCTATCTTAAAATTTTCTAATAGATGTGCACGTTTACGTGCGACTTTGTACCAATAAGCAACTTTAATATCTATGTTCGGGGCTTTTTGAAGAATAAACCACTTAGGTAAGTTACCTTCCATATTGACACCTAAATACGTTTCCATTTAGACGCTCACAATATTTGTTTATTAATTACCACACCCGCCAATAAAAAACAAAATTATTAAAAGGTGTATTTTTTGGCATAACATGAAAAGATTTTTAATTGTGTCAATGCACACAGTTTATTAATTTTTTTGTGGCGAGTTCTTTGTGATTTCCTTATGATATTTTGCACTTTAGTGCGAATAAGATGACTATAATATCCATACATAACCAAAATATTCCGGAACATGTGATTAAAATGACACCACCAGTGACCTTAATTCTAGAGGGACAGCCATTAACATTAGAAGATGTGGTCAATGTTTCGCGAAATTACATGAAGGTTGTACTCTCAGAGAAAATTGAAGCGAAATTAAAGTCTTCACGTGCGGTTTTGGAACGCGCACTGCAACGTGGTGAAAAAGTTTATGGTGTAACCACTGGTTTTGGAAAGTTAGTGGATATAAAAATATCCGTTGAAGAAAACGAAAAGTTACAAATAAATCTAATCAGAAGCCACTCAGCTGGTGTTGGGGAATATCTCCCAGAAGATGTCGTCCGTGCAATGATATTGTTACGTATTCAGAGTCTTCTTCATGGCTATTCAGCTGTACGGAAAATTGTACTCGAATATTTAATAGAGCTTTTGAATGCTAAAATTTATCCGTTAATCCCATCAAAAGGATCTTTAGGCGCAAGTGGTGATCTTGCACCATTAGCTCATGTAGCATTAATATTAATAGGAGAGGGGAAAGCTAAAGTAAATAATGAAGTGCTCGAGGGAATGGATATTCTCCGATTTTTGGGACGTGAACCGCTTCAGCTTAAGGCAAAAGAGGGATTAGCATTAATAAACGGTACTCAAGCTATGACTGCTATAGGAGCACTGGCTATCTGGGATGCTTTATACTTGTTAAAACTGTCGAATTATGCAGCAGCATTGACCCTTCAAGCACGAAAAGGAATAATAAATGCGTTTGACCCGATAATAGCGGAAACACGCCCGTATCAAGGCTTAAAAGAAACAATTGACGAAATGAATCATCTTCTTAAAGGAAGCAGATTGACAAAAAGAACAACTGCTACCCAAGATCCATATAGCATACGCTGTGTTCCTCAAGCACATGGAGCGGTTAAAGATGCATTAAACTATGTTATGGAAAAAATACAGGTCGAGTTGAATGCGGTAACGGATAATCCCCTCATTGTTTCGAAAAATGGAGAAGATATTATCATTTCCGGGGGTAACTTTCATGGTGATCCATTAGCATTATTATATGATTATATTGGTATTGCATTAACTAAGTTAGGCGCAATTTCAGAACGAAGAGTTGAACAACTGCTGAATCCAAGTTTAAGTAAGTTACCAGCATTTTTAACTCCAAATAGCGGATTACACTCCGGTTTGATGATCGCTCAATATACCAGTGCTGCACTAACGTCAGAAAATCGGATTCTTGCAACTCCAGCTTCGATTGACAATATCCCCGTTTCAGCTAATCAAGAAGACTATGTTTCAATGGGAATGACAGCAGCACTAAAACTCCAAAAAATAGTGAATAACCTCAAATATATAATCACAGTTGAGTTAATAGCAGCTTGTCAAGCAATAGACCTACAACAAGCTGCAACGCTCTTATCACCGATGACGAAAAGAATGTATGAGAAGATACGTGCTGTTCTTCCCAAATTGGATGAAGATCGTGTGTTAGCGAGGGATATTCAAAAAATAGTAGAACTAATAAATAAAAGAGTTTTATAGAAAAATTGATGGTGACGTGGCAATGGTGGCTAATGATAAAATCACGACGAGCGTATTTTTACATAATTTATGGAACGAGTTACGTAATGAAGACATCTACATTATTAAGGAAGCATTAAGTGAGAAAAAGAATCTCATGACCATTCTCCTTGTTGTTTTAGATCTATTTATATGGTATATTAATCGTTTCTTCCCCAAACCGTCAGAAAGAGACGCTATATTTTTAAATCCAACACCCACTTTATGGTTACAAAGACACTTTAGCAATATTTTTGTTGATTATTTTACGTCAATTTATTGGTCTTTTGGCTATGCTTTTCTTATTTCTTTACTAATACTAGTAACTTTAAGCCGTGGAAAAGAGGCTTGGAAAATAGGATTACCAATTGCACTGGTGTGGGGATTAAATATTATTATTCAGCTTCTTTTTCCGATTGTGGTTCCCATACGCTGGAGAGATTACAATAAAACAATACCCATTCGATACGTCCGCTTTGAAGTTTTAGGATGGACTGACAAAGCAAATGGAATTCTTTATGCCGGCCTTCCCTCAGGTCATATCGGAGTGGCGTCCGCAGGATTAATGACTGTACTACTAAGTATGAGATCAACTCGGTATAAAAAACGATTAAAATTTCTCCTATGGCTCTATGTCATAACAATTCCTATCTATTCATTCTGTGTGCTTTATTTGGGAGAACACTTCGTTGAAGATATTATAGCCTCGTTAATATTGTGGCCATCATTTATTTACATCGGCTACACCATTTTAACACGAAATTATGCTCCACAATTTGTCGAAACACCAACGAAAGTGCCGTTTGGTCAATCTACCCCTAACATAAGCGAATAAGAATCACTAAACGTCATGGAGATTTTTACATGATAAATTCAAAGAAAGAACTAATGTCACTAATCAAAAACGAAATGATAGCATCGTTGGGAACATACAACCCTGATGGCATCTTAGTACGGGTAAATATCTGGTTTGCCATTGTTGATAATAAAATCTATATTGCCTCAATAAATCCCTCGAAAAAAAATATTAACATAAGAAAAAACCCCAATGTGGTAATTGAGGCAAAGTTTGGCAATAGAAAAGTCATAATCAATGGAAAAGCAAAGATTATTGCAAGCACAGACCCGAGCTTTAATGTTTATGCACAACATATAGCGAGTAAATATCAGCGATATTTTGGCCCCCCACGTCTGGCGTTAAATGAAATAAAGCAAAATAGGATTCTTATAGAGATTGAACCAATTAAAATAAAAATGATAGAGAGTTAAAAAGAGAG
This sequence comes from Candidatus Heimdallarchaeota archaeon, assembly GCA_015520535.1. Taxonomy (GTDB): domain Archaea; phylum Asgardarchaeota; class Heimdallarchaeia; order Hodarchaeales; family S146-22; genus S146-22. Next base: position 1,011 of record WAPZ01000666.1, on the reverse strand, counting down.
ATCTCATAATTAAAGGCGTTTTTGTCATTTCCTTATTTTTCACGTTCGCACAAAAATTTAATGAGGTTTTTCAAAAAGTTATATAAGCGTTTCACTTCATCCCGTGTTTCTTCTTCATCTAATTCATTAATCAATGAAATTGAATGTCGGTAGTATTTATTTTTATCAGCGGCAACGTTGTGTGCCACTTCACGGAAGACTTGCAATACATAATTTATTTCATCCTCGGTCTTTTTTCCAACCGGTTTAGTATATATTTCCATCAATCGTTCGCGATGTTCATCTAATTTTAAGGCATAATAAAGGAATAAATTACGTTTAGATTCTTGAATATCCCACGAATGTTGTTTTCCAAAAACGCTTGGGTCACCAAGTATATCTAAATAATCATCCTGAATTTGAAAGGCAATACCACCAGCTATTATTGCTTCTTTTAGTTTTTCATTCCACACATCATGTTCCCGATTTGCGGCGATACAACCTAATTGTACACTTCCCGAAAATACCACGGCGGTTTTTAACTTCATTACTTCAATTACCCGTTCATGTGTGAAGTCAAACACATTTTCTAGCCGATCTTCTAATTCATATGCGTTTCCGCGACCGACATCTTCTGAGACTTCAACAATTAGTCGTAAACTTTGTGGATGCTTGACTAAATTGAGCGCATGTGCATGAAGCAAATCACCATCATGTACGGCACGTTCTAACCCATGAACAATATGATAACTTTTTTTGCCACGGCGCAATGGTGCACCATCAATCAAGTCGTCATGGAGAAGTGTAAAATTATGAAGTAATTCGACTGAAACAGCGGAGGTGTAGGCTAGTTCCATGGCTTTTGGATTATTGTTGGATAATATTTTCGCGGTGGATGCAACTAAAAAAGGTCTAAGCATTTTTCCGCGGGTATTTAAGGTAAAATCACGTATCCTTTCGTTTATTGGTGAAGGAAGCAAACTGATGGCTTCATCCAGTTTCTTTTCAATATTTTTGATAACCTCAGCATCC
>WAPZ01000665.1 GCA_015520535.1 Candidatus Heimdallarchaeota archaeon | reverse complement strand
GTTTGCTAGTATTATTAACCTTTATTTTAATTTATAGGACTATTTATTGTTTTTCTATAAAAGTTTATAGTTCGACGAAGTCCATCTTCCAGATCAATTTTAGGATGCCATTTGAGGATCGTTTGTGCTTTAGTTATGTCTGGGCATCGCCGACTGGGGTCATCCGGCATTGATTGGCGGAAGATTACTTGTGAGTTACTTTTTGTCAATTTAAGAATGATTCGTGCCAATTCAATAATGGTAATTTCTTGTGGATTTCCCAAATTAAATACCATTTCACTTCTATGTGTATTTGCTAGAAGTATTAAGGCTTCAATGAGATCTAAAATATATAAAAAAGATCGTGTTTGAATACCGCTTCCATATATTTCAATTGGGCGATTTTGCAATGCATTTACGACAAAATTTGGAATTACTCGGCCATGGTGTTTTCCATATCGCATTCTTGCGCCATAGGTATTAAAAATACGTGCAATTTTTGCGTTAAGACCATATTCACGCTTTGCAGCCATTAATAGCGCTTCACTTGCACGTTTTCCTTCATCATAACAGCTTCGTATGCCTAAAGAGTTGACGTAGCCCCAAAATGTTTCCGGCGTGGGAACGTTGTCATGAGGTTCACCATATATTTCACTAGTAGATGAAAAAACCAGCTCTATCTCTTTACGTAAAGAAAACTCTATTATATTTATAGTGCCCATAATGTTAGTTTTCAGTATTTCCAAGGGATATATTGGAAATTCAAAAGGAGAAGCCATACTGGCTAAGTGAAATATATAGTCAAAGTCTTGTTGTGCCTCTTTTGGTAATGGCCTCGTCACATCATGTTCAATAAATTGAAACTCCGAAAAAACCATTAAATTGATTATGTTTTCTTTGGTTCCACTAGAAAAGTTATCAATACCGACAACTTTATTTTTGAGTTTCAATAAAGATTCCGCAAGCCAAGATCCAATAAAGCCAGCAACACCCGTAATTAAAATGTGATGTTCACTAAAATGAAGATTATGTTGTTGCATCCTTTCCACTAGTTCATGAAAGTCTTTTTGCAAATTTTCATCACTTCTAATTTTTTATTAGAGCAAATTAAAAGTCATTTATGTGAGGTACATCCTCTAATGGCCGCCGCATGTTACAATTTTGACATACAGGATATTTCAGGTAGTTTTTTACTAACTGTTGATATTTTTGGCTATTCCATATTTTTAGCAAAGAATTTTCATTAAGATTTCCGTAATCGCCTAAGGTTTTACGCAAGTTATCAGGTGCACAACAAGGGTTAAAACGACCATCCCATGCAACCCACGCTTCACGCCCCAAAAAAGGGCATACTGCTCGTGGATCAATGGCTTCCATACCCTTATTTTCATCTAAAAAGTAAATATTATCTAAAAGCACTTTTTTTCCATTTGGCAAGCGATATTTCTCTGTAGCTTCAATCATTAACGCTACTGTTTCATTCCATCGACGAATTGAATCTGAATTACGACGTAACGACTGATTTTCCATTTCTTTCGTATGAACCCATAAATGGTGTCCTTTGATTCGATCAACACCAAGTTTTGCGGCTAGTTTTACCAACTCCGGAAATTCTTTGTAATTTTTTTCCATAAATGTTAATTGGAAGGTGACACGGCAATAATTTCCACCATTTTGGTAAATCTGATCTCGTACTTTAATGAAAGCCTTCACATTTTCAAGAACTTGTTCAAAATTTATGCCTTTCATAACTTTTTCCGCAGTTTCAGCTGTCACTCCATTAATGGAAATCTTGACATCGCTTGTCACTGGTACAATAAGTTTTGCCCATTCTTCCGCACTTTTTCTTGGAAAGGTTCCATTTGTAGTCAAATTTAATTTTACTTGATATTGATGACATAATTCTATAATACGCTCAAAATTTTTGTAAAGTAGTGGTTCTCCCATAGTAGATGGTATAATTTCTCTTAATGTGCCAACAGATGAAACAGAAGATAATACATTTTCTATGAGTTCTATTGGCATCAATCTTCTTTTTGGGCCGCCATTAAGAACTCGTAGTTTCTTTACTTGACTAAACTCACTAAATTCTTCACACATTATGC
>WAPZ01000664.1 GCA_015520535.1 Candidatus Heimdallarchaeota archaeon | reverse complement strand
TTTAGGAAATTAGGTGAAAAAAATGCTGAAGAGTCAAATCCAGGCTAAAAACCGGCAAACTGATGAATTTGAAGATGAAGAAAAACTTGTGTGCCCTGAATGTGGTTCTGAAGATGTCGTTATTGATGCCATTCGAGGCGAGCGTATATGCAATCAATGTGCAATCGTTTTAAAAGGGAGAATAATCGACGAAGGACCCGAATGGCGGGCATTTAACACCGAAGAACGTGATCGGAGGTCACGTGTCGGAAGCCCCACCACCTTTAGTGTTCATGATAAAGGCTTATCTACAATAATTGGATATGAAAACCGCGATAGTTTTGGTAATAAACTAACAGCCTCACGACGTGCACAAGTTTACAGATTAAGAAAGTGGCAAATCAGAACACGTGTACATTCAAGCACTGATAGAAATCTCGCTTTTGCAATGTCTGAACTTGAAAGACTCTCATCACAGCTTGGTATTCCGCGAAATGTCAAAGAAACCGCTGCCATTGTATATCGAAGAGCCGTAGAGAAAAAATTAGTTCGGGGACGTTCGATTGAAGCAATGGTAGCTGCCACCATTTACGCCTCAGCACGTGTACGACGTGTGCCACGGACACTTGATGAAATTTCGAGCGAATCCCACATTTCTAAGAAAGAATTAGGCCGCTGCTATCGCTTATTACTTCGAGAATTATATTTAAATATCCCATTAGCTAGTCCAATTGATTATTTGGTTCGTTTCGGCACTGAACTTAAATTAAGTGGAATGTGCCAACGAAAAGCAGCTGAAATACTAGCGAAAGCAAAAGAATCAGGATTGACAGCAGGAAAAGACCCAACAGGATTAGCTGCAGCTGCTATATACATAGCTGGAATATTAAATGGTGAACGCCGAACGCAACGGGAAATTGCTGAAGTCGCCCATGTAACCGAAGTCACAGTGCGAAACCGCTATAAAGAATTAGTTAAAAAATTAAACATAGCCATTACTATCTAACTACGCCATAGTTCACAAAAAAATCGTTCTTCATCGCCATACCATACGTAAAGATAAAAAGAAAAATGGTAAAAAAGAAGATTGACCTGATCGCCCTCAATTAGTCAACAGTAACCGTCTTTGCTAGATTTCGGGGTTTATCAGGATCATAGCCGCGCTCGACCGCTGTATAATAAGCGACTAGTTGTAGTGGTATTATGAGGTTAATTGCTCGTTCGATTGTCAACGTCATTTTGGGTAAAATAAACGTTGTATCGGCTCTGGGGATGGCGACGCTTCCAGCTTCGGTTACTAAAATAATGTTTGCACCGCGTGCTTTCATTTCTTCAATATTACCTAATATTTTTTTCTCCGTTTCATCTCTTGGTGCTACAAAAAAGACCGGAAAATTTTCAGATACTAATGCGATAGGGCCATGTTTGCTTTCACCCGCAGGATAGCTTTCTGCGTGAATGTAAGCAATTTCCTTCATTTTAAGTGCGCCTTCCATTGCCGTTGGAATACTTTGACCGCGTGCTAGGTAAAAAGAGCTTTCTGCTATTTTAATTTTTTGTGCCAATTGGCGGGCTTGCAATTCGGAGTTGAGGATATTTTTCTCAACCATAACAGGTATTTTTCTTATTTTTTCTAAATATTTGTGATATTCGGATTGTTCAAGGCTCCCATTCAGAAAACTTGCCGTATAACTTAACAGCATTAATACCGCAACCTGAGAGGTATAAGTTTTTGTAGCTGCAACTCCAATTTCTGGACCCGCTTGTGTATAGATGACATGATTCGCCAATCTTGCGACAGTCGATTGATATACATTCGATATAGCTAACGTATTTGCTTTGCGTTCTTTTAAGTCATTTAACGCTCTAATTACATCCATAGTCTCGCCAGATTGGCTGACAGGTATTAATAAAGTGGTATCGTCGACAAGACTTTTTAAAGAGTCATATTCGGAGGCAATAACGGAATAAATTGGTTTTTTCAAGTGCCGTATAAGATAATTTTTAGCATGAAGAGTGGCATGGTATGAAGTACCACTTGCGATAAAGATAATGTTTTCAGCATCAACAATCGTTTGTGCGGCATTTAATAATTCAGTTTCTGGAATATCTAAAGTATTCCTTAGTGCTATGGGCTGTTCATAAATTTCTTTTAACATAAAATGCGGATATCCTCTTTTTTGTGCCATTTCTGGCGACCATAACACTTTAACAACCTTTGGTTCGATGGGCACATTGTTTCTTTCAATATAGACACTTTCAGCTGTTAGAACGGCAATTTCGCCATCGTGAAGAATTATGGCATCACGGGTATATTCAAGGATTGCCGGAATATCGGAGGCCGCGAAATTTTGGCTTTTTCCAACACCAATAATTAAAGGACTATCCTTCTTAGCCAAAAAGATTTTCTCAGGATCGCTTTTTGATACGACAGCAATGGCATAGGTTCCTTTTATCTTTTTTATCATAGTTTTGAAAGCATCAAAAAAGTCATGCGTTTCTTTAAGTTCTTCTTCCAGTAAATGAGCAATAATTTCGGTATCTGTCTCTGATTGAAACACATGGCCTTTTGCCAACAATTCCTTTTTAAGTTCTAAATAATTTTCAATAATTCCATTATGAACGAGCGCAATGCTATTTGTACAGTCAGAATGGGGGTGAGCATTTTTTTGTGTCGGCTTGCCATGAGTCGCCCATCGTGTATGTCCAATTGCCACTTTAGCAAAAATACCATTAACATTGATATTTTTTGCGACATCATCAATTTTTCCCGGTTCTTTTTGGATAAAAAGGGAATCGTCAATGACAGCTACGCCAACACTGTCATATCCACGATATTCTAACTTTTTAAGCGAATTTAAAATCGTTTTCAAAATTGGAATTTTTTCTTTCGAAACACAAGCTATAATACCGCACATACTAATCACAATTTGATTGCTCTAGTTTTATAAGGAGACTGAGGAAAAACAAAAACTAAAGTTCGTTATTATTCTTCTTCAGAATATTCTAAAGACTCTATATACTCTTTAGTGATTTTTTCCAGCCACATGTTCATTTTAGAGCAAGTCACTGGATTTATTTCTTGATTGAGACCACATTTTTCTAAAACAGGACAGATAAGACACGGAACATCGTTCCAATCTTCATCTAATAAGATTTCATTGACATGTTCGATTGTTAATTCATTTTGTTTTATTGAAGTTCCCACTTTCTTCACAGTTTTTTTGCTTTCTAAAACCATGTTTTGTCGCCTTTTTGGAGTCATGCCGTTCTGCCAAGTGATGCTTATGTTACTGCTATGACTACTATTCTAATCGAAGACTTAAAAATGTTCGCAAAGATAGTGTGAATTAGAAAACAAGTCATGCTAAATACAAAATCCGTTAATATGACAAAAAATATTTCAATTATTAAGTAAAAAAAAGTATTAAGTGAGACTAATGAGCCAAAGAAGACGAAAAAGACGAGATTCACCGATGCCGGCTACTGGAGCCGGGCTGATCCGCTTTTATTCAGAAGCTGATTCTCCTGGTATTAAACTGAAACCGTATCACGCAATTATTGGTGGGATACTCTTAGTAATCATTGTAGTACTTGCTCATCTCTTTATTAAACTATAGAGCCGATCTACTCGGACTCTTTGTAGCAATCAATATTGCCACTCATAAAACATCTAAAATATTTATATTTGTCGGTTTAAGGAAAATAATTCGAAGTATGCTGATTAAGATGCCTGAAATCAATCCACCCGTCAGCAAAATAATGACGGATATTACTAAAACGGTCTATTTAGAAATACCAGGAACCCGTCAAGACCTTTTACAAGCAGTTCGCAAATATCGCTATAGTACATTTCCTGTCTGTCGAGCGAACACAAAGATTTTAGAAGGAATCGTCAGTCGTAACGCTTTAGTCACGAATCCAGAAGAAAATCAATTATCATTGTTAATGAGTCGTGATACAATTACAGTTTCTAAGGACGATACTGCAAAAAAAGTTGCTGAGTTGTCAATTAAACATAAAATTCATCGTTTTCCCGTAGTTAATGATAATAATGAATTATTAGGAATCGTATCCATTAGTGACATTGTTTATAAAGTCCTTGCACTGTCAAAGATTAACTTCCAAATCACCTCCTATTATGACCGGCGGGTAGCGACCGTCTGGGAAAATACACCCTTGAATGTGGCACTTATTATCCTAAATCTTTCCCGACAAAATGCGCTTCCTGTACTATCTTCGACTGGAAGACTGGCGGGGATAGTCACTTTACATGATTTTTTAAATGTAGCCGAAATTATTTCTAAGAATGAACAAAGTGTCATTAGTTCCTCCGGAGAAGATCAGTCAGTTTCATGGGAAACCGCACAAGTTATAGTGATTGGCGAAAATCGTCTTACACTCCCAAATAAATCTGTTAAAGAGATCATGATAACTGATGTAATCACAGCTTTCATAAAAAGCACCGTTAAAGACATCGCAAAAAAATGTCGACAACACAAAATAGATCAGCTTCCTGTAGTTGATGCTAAAGACCGACTTGTCGGTATCATCAGTTCTTGGCATCTTATTAAAGCTTATTTAGACTATTTAAACGAGCTAAAACCAAATAACTAAGTCTACTTTATTATTGAGCAAGAAATTTGTGGATGGAATAAGAGAGATATGTCAGCAACAAAAAATTCTAAACAAGAAGGAAACATTGCGGTTGAATGCATTAATCTTAGAAAAGAATATAAATTAGGAGACTTTACTATTCAAGCACTCCAATCAATTAATCTTAAGGTCAAGAAGGGTGAGTTTGTAGCCATAATGGGTCCTAGTGGCTGTGGAAAAACAACCCTTCTTAACATAATTGGAACGCTAGATCGTCCAACCGACGGAAAAGTAATCATTGAAAACATTGATCTCGCAAATGCCACAGAACAGCAGATTACTTTTCTCCGACGCTTTAAAATAGGAATTGTCTTCCAATTTTATAATCTTTTACCCGTCTTAACGGCGTTTGAGAACGTAGAGTTGCCAATGATAATAGCTGGAGTCGACAAAAACGTTCGCCAAAAAAGAACGCTCGATTTACTTAAAAAAGTAGGGCTTGAAGGACGAATGAATCACAAACCGGATGAATTAAGTGGTGGCGAGCGACAACGTATCGCTATTGCCAGAGCTTTGGCAAACAACCCAAGCATTTTATTGGCTGACGAACCTACTGGTGATTTAGATTCAGAAACAGGAGAACAAATTCTAGAATTAATTAGAAATATTAATAAAGAAGAAAATCAGACCGTAATAATGGTCACGCACGATAGAAAAGTAGCCGAAGAAGCAGACATAATT
>WAPZ01000663.1 GCA_015520535.1 Candidatus Heimdallarchaeota archaeon | reverse complement strand
TTTTTAAATTTTTTTACTGTACTCATTTAAATTAACAAGAAAATAAAACGTTTTCTATCCTTGCAAACTTAAAAAAGTAATATAGAGATCAAATATTTCAATATACATAATATTCTAAAGATTAATGTAAACAAATTACAACGATTGATGATATGAATTCGGGGGGTCATATTTGGATTGTAATGCAAAAATAAGGATATTTCTTACCACAATGCTCGTTTTTACGAATAATTTCTTTTTTGTATTGGACGGAATCATTTTTGTCTTTATCTTATTTAGTTATAGTTGCCCACAGTTTCATGTATATCAACCAAAAAAAGAGAAATTTGTCGTTGTAGCATAAAAGCTAGTGAGTGATTAAAGAAAAAAAGAATAGAGAGAAAGATATGTCATCAACATCTTGATAATTTAATTTTTTACTTGAGTTGCTTTCTCAAACGGAATCGAAGGACATATACTGCTGCGGCGATAGCAAATAAGGCAAACATGGTACTCATGGGATCCCATGGAGACGCCTTCTTGATCCGATCTTTCTCAGTGATGAGCTTCGGATCAGAGAAGACACGTGGGATTAAGACGTTCCAGCTTAACCACTGGACTTCAGCTTTAATGTTTGCTCGTGAAAGCTCATAAGCAATCGTACTGGCCCATAAGGTACGTTTATAGTTTGTGGTCGGTGCGATCAGTGTTATTTCAAAGAAAGGCTCTGGATATTCGCCATTTTCATCTGGTTTGATACCAGTGGCTTGTTCTAGGAGTTCTAAGGCTTTTGTTTTATTGTATTCACGGACAGTAATGTTTTTGAAGCCTAATTGCTGTGGAATAATTGGTGTAGCTAACTTAGCGGCAAATCCATTCATAATTGAGTTTTTGATGGTGTCACGTGGAATTAAATAATCAATAGCCTCACGAATCATTTTGCGTGCTTTTGCACGGTTTTCGGGCGTATTCTTTCCGTTGTTTTCACCGGCAATCTCAGAGTTAGCAAAACGGCCGTCTTTGGAGAATAATTCAACTGCATCTTTCTTGTATGCAGAACGGTCAATTTCAGCGCTGGCACCCCAAACTGGGTGTAATTGATTTAGACCAAGTTCTTGGAAGCCAAATTCTAGTGCAATATCGGTTTTAAGGTTTGGATCTGCTTGAATTTCAGATACAAAGTCTTGAATACCGGTTTGACTGTCGATAAAGTGAATTTCATTATTTTTTAGTGCATTAACAGCCTGTTGTGGGTCTTTAATGGTTTTTATCTTGATTGTGTCAATGGTAGGTGCATTCATGTGGGGTGTGATTTTTGTATTGTCATAATCCGTGTTTCGGCTCAGCGTAACTTCTTGTCGATCTGACGTAGCACTGGTAAATTTGTAAGGTCCAGTTCCAATGATTTTAGTTGGATCAAAGGTATTAGATCCGTGTGTTTTTAATTGTGAGGCGAGCTCATTAATTGCGTTAATATCATTAAGGTCTGGATTACCAAAGGTTTCGCGGTTGAGTACCCACATACCTAAAACGGTTTCAACAAAGAATGGATAGAAGTCTGGTAATGAGTATTTAAAGGTTAGATCATCGACTTTTTCAAAGTGATCTTTTAACCAGTTGATGTCACCGATTGCATCAACAAAACGAGCATGGTCTGGTGACACCGAGTCATTGGCAGCCACTAACATCCAGGTAAAGAGGACATCATCAACAGTGAGATCAGAACCATCATGGAATTTGATTCCGGATTTCAATTTAACGGTCCAGTTAAGTCCGTCAGCGGAAGAAGTCCAAGATTCAGCAAGAACACCGACAAAGCTGGTGTTATCTTTGCTTTTTGGCGCGGCGAGTGGCTGATACACAGGTGCAAAGGCATACCAGTCGTAATAACTTCCAGCAACCAGTGGGTTAGAGTCTTGTAAGTCACCGGGTTGTGCAATTATGAGGGTGTCATGGCCAGGGAAGGTAAGGTGGCCAATAGAGCGCTGGATTAAGAAGTTATCGAAGCCATTAATGTCCTTGTGCATCGCAAACACGCCTTGTGGTTGGACAATAATGTGTTTATAGACTTCATTAAAGATGCGGTCTTGGATTTCACCGAGTTTTTGTGCACGTTTGGTAGCATCTGGTTCGGAGAGATAGTCATTGATTAATTGATCCATAGTATCGTCAGCTAAGAAGATGTAGTTGTCACCTTGTGGTACCCACGCAGAACTGGAAAACCATGACGACGGATCGGGCGTGACGTCTTCAATACCCCAGCCGACAAAGAGCCCATCAAAGCCACCATCAGCCCAGATAGCACCGGATTTCTCGTCGGCTTGCGCTTTAGCCGGTGAGATCGGGGCTAATGATACAAAACTAGAGACAACAAACATAAAAAGGACTAAAAGTCCGATTTTTTTCATTTTTTTGGGGTTCATTAGTTTACACCTTTTTTTATGTATGATGTTGGCCTACCTTTGGATGGTAGAGCGTTTTATCAAGTTTTACTGAGTTTTAGCTAATTTAAAGCATTTATTATTGTTTTTCAAAGTTTTTTTATTTTTCTATGTGGTTTGATGGTAGACCAACATCCAAGAGGTATTTTTTTTAACAGTTTAAAAAAGTATTGTTACATGAAGATTATGCGGCACGAAGCATTAAACATGTAAAAAAAATTTTTTAACTTAGTTGACGTATTTTCTTAGTATTATGCCATTAAATTTCTTAAGAAGAACTTATTGTTGTTAGAATCATGGTGACGGCTTCACCATCCAAGACGACTTCATTTTTTTGATTAATGCATGTGGTTTTCAGTGTAATTCGTTTTTTTTCATCATTTTTCTCAATTACTTTGAGAATTACAGTGATGGTGTCACCGATTCTGACGGGTTTTTTAAAAATCAATGTTTGTTTAAGATAAATGCTGCCGGGACCGGGTAGTTTTTCGGCAAGTGCGGTACTAATAAAGCTAGCTGTTAAAAGTCCGTGAGCTATTCGACCCTTGAATATCGTCTTTTTTGCAAAGTCTTCATTAAAATGAATGGGGTTTCGATCCCCACTTACTTTTCCAAATAATTCAATGTCTTTTTCGGTAATCGTCCGCGTGTAAATTGCCTCGTCACCTACTTGAATATCTTTATACTTCTTAATTTGCATGATAACATCCCAGACTTCTTTTATTTATTGCTTTAGTGGATGATTTAGAGGTTTTATACTATTTTTGAAC
>WAPZ01000662.1 GCA_015520535.1 Candidatus Heimdallarchaeota archaeon | reverse complement strand
AAGTAAACGTTACGACAATAGAATACGGTGAAAACACCCAGAACGGTGAGGAACCCGAATATACCTCAGCAAAAAGCATCGATAATGTTCCTACTACTATGAAATTTAAATATCGCACTAACGGTTTATCCATTTTATTTTGTTTTTGCATGGGCATCCCCCAGTTCGTAAATTTTTCGAATTCTATTAAAAGAAAGTTAAAAATAGTTTTTTAATAACCTTTTTGATGAGGAACGAAATGGTTATCTTACATTACATATTACCACGATACATTCCCCGATACCCTGCAAATTTTTCTTAAAAGACGTTCTTCGTTGAAACAATGAAAAATACATTACAAACGCATAAAAAGGAGACATATTTAAAAGTTATGAGTTACATGCCAATTGATGCATCTAAATTCAACGACCTGTTATATGGAGTTAAATAGTATATTAAGAGATATTAAATCGTCATTCTACCAGTAAAAGCTAACTCAAACAACTGTATATACGCTACTGGTGTGTATCCTTCCTAGGGTGGTAGAATCTACAACATGTCACGTGAAATCCGACTATCAGCCGAAAAAAGAAAAAATTTACATCATTACAATTACACGGTATCGAATCACTGTACCCCTGCTAGCATGTCAACTTTATATGGTCTGCTTCTTTTTTTAAAATATACATGACAAACATGCTGTGATGAACTTGAAGATCTATTATGGATCAACATAAAATTTAAAAGTCTCAATACAAAGTGTGTGGAGGAAGAGTTCTCCTCCTAAACCAAATTAGAGACTGACTGTGATTCTCTGAAGCATCATTACTATAGTCAGTCTCTTTTTTAAGACCAACGAACATATAATAACAACTATTTGCTATCGACACTAAATTTTACACAAATTTCTCAAACTAGGTGGTTGTAACATGCTCTTCAAAGTGACAAATATTAGGAGAAAACTTAAAGTGTTAGATAAAAATGAAGGGTTATTACTACTAAAAAAAGTCATCAAACAGTACAAACGGTTTCTGCCTACCCTCATTTTAGTTCTTTTTGTGGCTATAATTGCTTCTTCTTGGATTTTAAATGCTAAAATTGAAGTTCATCATAAGCCAATGGACAAAACAATAACCTTTCACAATAGGGAGCGATATGAACTCGGCAGTAACAATGGCCTAGATATTGTTACTATGAATAAAAGGAAGACTACCCAAGTTGTATCCTACCAAAGCAATAATAGCAACCAACTAATCTCTGTGGTCAACATTACCGCACATTCTCAGCTCGTTAGGCGCGTAGCGTGGAATCCTTCTGGAACCTTGATTGCCAGTGCCTCATATGACAATACCGTAAAAATATGGAACATTACCACCACCTCCGCTGTTGTTACATTAAACTACACAGATTCTGTTACTGGTATCGACTGGAGTCCTGATGGATCTTTCCTTGCTGTAGGTAGCGGTAGTGGTCGCGTAGATTTGTGGAACACGACATCATGGGTTCTTGCCTTGACCTTACCTACCAGCATCACGAGTTATATATTTTACGTTGACTTTTCTCCTGATTCACAATGGATAGCCATTGCAGGCTATGACAGTAATATCGCAGAAATTTACAACACTCTCAACGGAAACCTTATATATAAATTTAATGCACAAAATAGAGTTGATGTTGTCAAGTGGGACTTTACGGGACAGTATTTATTAATTTCAGAAAACAATGGCTCGGCACATGTTGTTAACCCCTTTAATGGAACTATTCTTCAGTCATGGGACGCACATACCAGTGTTATTAATGAATTTGATTGGAAACCAAATGATAACGTGTTCGTCTCTGTCTCACATGATGCACATCTACAACTGTGGGACTGGCCTTCTCTTACCTTAATAAAATCTTTCACTTTTAATAACGGAATTTGGACAGTTTCTTGGCATCCAGTTGAAAATATCATTGCTACTGGTCAATCTTTTGGAAATATCACTATAATTAATGCCACCAATAATAATCTCATAGACAGTCTTGATGTCGGGTCTACAGTATTTGATGTTGAATGGGCACCAAGTGGACAAAACTTAGCCGCAGCTCGAGAAGATGGAGTTATTAGCATCTTCCGATGGAATTCAAGTATGCATTATATAAAACAACCCACTATTACTTATCCCAATGGTGGTGAAACTCTCAGTGGTCTTGTTAACATTACGTGGCAAGCTGCTACTGATTCTTGGGGGCACCCGGTAACTTATGACCTCTATTACTCAACAGACGATGGACTGTCGTGGAGTCTCCTTGTTGCGAACGTGACTAGTACGAGTTACCAGTGGAACACCACAGCTTTTTCTGACGGTACTGCCTATTTAATCAAGATTGTTGCCATGGGAAGCCAGGGTCTCAGTACTGAGGATGTTAGCGATGGCACATTTTCCGTCTTAAATACGGCACATTATCTCAGCGTGCCGGTGGTGGTTTATCCCAATGGTGGTGAAACTCTCAGTGGTCTTGTTAACATTACGTGGCAAGCTGCTACTGATTCTTGGAGGCACCCGGTAACTTATGACCTCTATTACTCCCAAGATGGAGGAACTACGTGGAACATTCTGGTCTCTGGTTTAATCACGACGTCCTACCAATGGGATACAACCGTCTTTCCTGATGGTTATCTCTATCTCATTAAAGTAGTTGCAAAGGACAATTACAATCTTGAGAGCGAAGACACTAGCGATACCACTTTTACTGTTCAAAATATGGTTCAATCATCAGCTATCACATCCTCAGCAACTAGTACACCTGTTCCCGTAACTATTAGTGTCAACACGCCCTCTTTTAGTATAATATCAAGTATTTTTGTGCTGTCAGCATTAAGTATCTTCCCGATACGTCAATCAAAAAGAAAAGATAGCCATCGATGAAAATGTAAATTTTTCATTCCTATTTTTATTACTTTTCCATTAGTACAGCAGTTCCACAGATTCACCTCACCGTATGATTCGAGCATATTTAAAAGCAAGAAACCAACCTCGTAAGTTGAAGGGGTGGCAAGGTACGGTGATCTGATACCACGTGATGGCAATGACGCCGCTTTTTTTCTTTTTTTTGGAGGGTAGTAGGGTACGTTCAGAAAGGCGTAAGTTTCATTGTACACACAGCATACCAGAGCAAGGTCATACCCATGAGTTCGACGCGAATGGCAAATTTCGAGTGCATGTGGGCAGCAACACCTGCTTAAGCACGCGAAACCCGGTTTCAAAGATCAGACGTTTTTCATACTGTTTGTCCACAGCTTTTGGCTTCAAGAGAAGATTGGTGACAAAGGTAACCCAAGGGAAGCGTTGGTGAGCCCATTGCGTCGGTACTTGTCGACGCCGGCGATGTTGCACAATCGTCATGAAAAAACCCGTCGGTACTTGACTGGTTTCCGGAAGTGTGGTACATTTGTGGCTATTTTTCAGTTGTTTCTTTTCACATGGCGTACCAGTTGTTTAATGCAGTATTTGAGATCATACGTTAATGGTAAGGATGTAACGATGCGATAGCCATGATTTGCCAGTTGTTGCAGTCGTTTACATCCTAAAAAGCCATTGTCAAAGAATATCACATCAATGGGTTGAAGGTTTTACAGGTACGTTAATGTTTCTAGGAGGTAGTCAGTGATGTGAATATAATTCAGTTGAGTGAAGGGATAGAAGACGTCGGGGAACCAAACACCCGGTACTTCGATACTGATCACGAGAAACAGTAGGCTGTAAGTGGTGCCTTTTTTGGCTTGTAACCGAAGACAAAGGAGCAATTGTGGCTACATAAAACAGTGTATCTGTAAGTGTGATGGTCACAATTATTTTGGCGTCTTTGGAAAGGTAACCCTTTCTAGGTAATAGTGGAGCGTTTCATTCATGATACGGTTCATTTTTTGGTTTGTGGCTTTAATTTAGTCCTAAAATGTGATCAGTGGACGATATTTCGGGTAACAGGTCGCCTTTCTCTGTTTTTGCCCGGAAACTTCGAAGTAGTCTTGGGTTCCTTCTTTTCCTTATAATAATTGAAATCTTTATTTTTCTGAAAGAAAATGCTATCTTTGCTCAACAAAAGTTCCACTGTCTTCAATATACTGTTG
>WAPZ01000661.1 GCA_015520535.1 Candidatus Heimdallarchaeota archaeon | reverse complement strand
TCGATTGTTCCGGCTTCAAAGGGAATAATTCCTAACAAGCTTCGAATAAATGTCGTTTTCCCGGCACCATTTGGGCCTAAAAGTCCTGTTATTCCGGGCTTTATCTCACAAGAAAACTTGTCTAAAGCTGTAAAAACACCATATACTTTTGTGACTTCATTTGCTCGTATAATGAATCCCATTTGCTATCCCAGATAACTCTCGTTCCTTTTTTTGCTTGAGAATACATTCAAAACTTTTTTTTTAAATAGAATGATATTGGAAAAAAAATCGCACTTTTATACCGCAGAAACAATTTTAATTACATCATTGGCCTTAAGTTCATGATTTTCTCCGATCCGTCGGTTTGTGCGGGCATTAATGGCATGAATAAAGTTTTTTTCTAAGTCTTTGTGAATGTAGCCAGCAAATTCTCGTGCGGTCGTGTTTTTAGGGACAAGAAATACGTCTGGAAGGACACGACCTTCATTATCTGTTAATTTGCTGGCATCGGCTACTGGATAAATTGGAATATATTCTAAGACATCAAACACGGCTTTAGGAAGGATATTATATACGCCAGTTGAACCGTATACATCTATAATTTCGCTTTTAATCCTTTCTATGATCTTTTTTTCTTTAGTGTCGAATTTATTTTCATTCTTAAAGACAATTTTTCCTTCAAAAGGTGAATAATCGATTTTTTTCTGCTGTGCAAATTGTTGTAATACACTTTCAGCTAAGGCTGACATTGGAACAATTTTTTCGTCACCCAACTTCTTTTTCAAGCGCTCATAGTTCTCTTTTGCCGTCGGACGATCAATTTTATTGGCTGCTATCACAATTGGTTTACTGTATTCTCGAATGAGTCTACACAATAAAAATATGTCTTCATCCGTCCATGTTTTTGGGTGTTCCAGTTGAATATCTGGATTTGTGTCACGAAATCTGGCTAAAGCCCTTTGTATCTGCACTTTAGTTACTTTTAATCCCGAAAAACGTTCCAATAGCATTTCAACTATTGGGACTTTTTCCGATTGAACACGACGGGCAAGACGATCCCAGCCACGTTTCAAGATGTCCATAAACCAATAGGTAATTTCGTCTTCTAACCAAGTAATGTCATTTAGAGGATCATAGGTCCCCGGTTCAACAGCCTCACCTTTCTCATTTAGTGATCCTGAAATATCAACCACATGGATAAGAGCATCTGCTGTTGCCAAATCAGTTAAAAATTGATTACCCATCCCCTTTCCCAAATGTGCTCCGGGAACAAGACCAGCAACATCTATGAGCCGAATAGGTATTTGTCGAATTCCATTGACGCACGTTAAAGTTCTTGGTTCACATTTTACGCCGAATTCCGTACAAACACACTGAGTAGTCACAAAACCCACGCCCACATTAGGTTTGATGGTAGTAAACGGATAATCGGCAGTTTTGGCATTTGTATGTGCCAATACATTCAATAATGTGGTTTTTCCCGCTGACGGCTTACCTACTAACCCAATAAGTGGTGTCATAATAATTGTCTCCTAAATAAGCGTTTTTTATTTCCTAAATGAAACGTTCTTTACTTTTTTTTGAGTTTTCGGCGCAGTTTTTCTTCTTCTGCATAAATAAAATAATAGCCAGGTTGCTTGTGTTCCCCAAATGAGGAGAGTCCTTTTTCTTTTAGTTGTTTTCGTAGTTTGTGTGCTTCGGTTGTTGTGATTTCTCCTTTTTTTTCTAAATAATCGATTATTTCTTCGGCTTCTTGCTCCGTTTTTGCTCTTCTAATAAAGTCGACAGCTTGAGGCATGAATCCCTTTAAAGGATCGTCATATGGCTCTTTTTTACTTTGAATCTTTTCTTTCCAAGCTTCTATTAATTTCTTTTCTAGCTCTTTATCTACAACCACGCCTTCTAGCTCTCGTGGTTGCACTTTCAATGTAATTGGCTGTTTTATGTTCGGGTTTTGTGACTCTGCCTTTTTTGGTTCAAACATTTCTTTATATAAATTTGGAAAAAATTCTTTAAGTTGTTCGGGTGTCATCTCCGTCGCACTGGGTAATCGAAGACGAATAAACTCCTCTTGTTCGGGCGTCATCGCCTTTTTTTCTTTCTTTTTTTCTGTCATGTCTTGCTTTCCTCAGCTTCTTCTCCAAGAAAAAATACGCATAGCACCTTAAAAAATCCATGCTTTTTTGCAAAAAGCAGACATTTACTGGAGATTTTCAATTTTTGTCTATCAATTGTCTGTTAAAACACCAATATTTTAATTTTTTTCACTTCTTTTGTCATTTGAGTCAACAATATTTTACTAATCGCTTGCTACAATC
>WAPZ01000660.1 GCA_015520535.1 Candidatus Heimdallarchaeota archaeon | reverse complement strand
TATAAAAGCATCTGCATCTTTATCATGAAAATAAAATAATAAGGAAATGAAAAAAAATAAAATAAAGTAAAAAATGAAGGATGTGGGTGGGACGACATTGATGTGAGTTAGGTTCTGCGTTTGCTCAAGAGATAGGCGACATATCCAACGCCTATCGCAATTATGGTGACGGTCACCGTTAAAATGAGGTCAATTTTTGGTACTACAATAAGTGGTTTTTGTCTAAATTTAAACTGGAATGAAAGCAGCGTTCCAATGAGATGATTTTTCTCTATAGCTTGAATGGTGTAAACTTTGACTTGATATGTGCCTTTTTCTAGTTTGGCGGTCGGAATGAACAAAGAATATTTTTTGATAGATGTATCATACGCTACTGCGGGTAATGTAGTTTCGTTTTCCATTTTTCCGCCGTTAATTGTAGCATAAACGCCTAAGTTTTCAATGGAAGCATTGGTTGTTTTTTCAACAATGTTGAATGTAAGTTGCAAAAATTGGATGGTTGGGTTGTGATAAAGCACAATGGGTGTTTTTGAGGTGTCGGCATCACTATAAATCGTTTTGACATTACTAAAGGTCAGATTGCCGGTGAGTGTAACTTTTAAGATGAAAGGTTCTTTATTGGCGTTTGTTGCAGCATACAGTGGAACAAAAGAATCGTTGATGCGGTTAGTAACTGAAATCATGAGATAGTAGGTTCCTTGCCTTAAATTCCAATCATCAAGAAGCCGAATCGATAAAAGAGATTCATTGAGTGTGATGTTAAGACTTTGTACTATTGTTCGCGTCTTAAATGGCCTTTGTAAATCAGTTATATTATAGAGATTAGCCTCCACCGGTATAGCTGTCAAATTTAACTCTTTTAAGACTGTTGATGTATTGACCGCTGCGGTAACATTGAAAAGAAGGGTTTTTCCATAATATAATGTGAGCGCCTTATTTGTTGCTGATAGATTCGCAATCGGCATTCCCGTGACGTTTATTTCCTCTAATGAACGGTTTAACGTTTCTATGGTGCTATAACCTTTATTTTTTGGCCAATAACTTACAATTTTCAGATATAAAGGACCAAATATGGGTTGAAGTGGAATTGTCGTGTTTTTGCTTAACGTAAAGTTATTTTCTTCTGTTGGAACTAAGGTACCATTGAAAAGTGGAGTGTTAGTCACATTACTATAAAATATTACCGTAGCGTTGATCTGAGTAGAAATGTTACCGGTAGTTTTATAAGCAAGTGTCAAATTGACGTTTTGATGTAAAGAATCACCCGGATAGAGGGGTTCAATACTTGTGAGATTAAGTAAAAGAATTTCATCGCTAATTTCAAAGGTTTTATTAACCGTAACAAGAGTTTCATTATTAATAAGCAGATGTTTATATTGGATAGTCCACTCACCTAAGGTCGCATTTTCTGGAATGGTTATATTTACTAAGCGGGTTGCAGGATCACTGGCATTAATTTTGTAGGTTTGATTAAGCGTCACGGTACCCGTTGGGCTTAAGAGGAGAATATTGTGATATCCCGTGGTGATGTTAGCTGGTTGTGGCGTATCTGGCTTTAAAGTACGATTTTGAGTCATGACTGTGACGTTAAATTTCATTCCCGGAACCATGGTCTCTGGAAATTCTTCATTGGTATTTAAATCATAACCGACAAGGACTTTTCCCGTGAAATTATATGAAAGGGATGGATAAATAATCAAGTCACTAATTTCAACGGACAAGTTAAGTGGATGTTCACCGAGTGACCAGTTATATGTGCCTTGTGTGTCGTTGACAATTTCAGCAGTATAAAAAATACGTGCAGGTTCATTAACTCCTCCAATAACTTCTTTGGTTGTTTTTATGACAACTGTCCAGTTACTTACTTCAATGCCGGTGAGTGTTAGGTCATCATAATACGTGTTAAAACTAGAATTAAACCCAAGATAAAGAATGGCTAATGAGCCCTGAACAATAAAGTTGGATGGTACGTCATAGGTCAGCTCTCGTGCATCACTAGTTTCCAAATTTAATGAAAAGTATGAAGGGAACAGATCATAGTATAAAAGGCCAAAAATCGCATAAAAGGTATTTTCTAACGAAATCTGTTTAAATTTGCCTTTGTTATTGTGTGTTGTGTTAGTTGGGGAAAATCCACCGGCTTGTTCTGCATCATCCGTATCATTGGTAAATTGAGCATCAATCACAAAGTTTATTGCCGTTGAAATGTCGAATTGCGAGTTTGGTAGCGAAATATTATTTGCAATTGCAGTTTCATTAATTCTGCGCAATAAATATAACGCGGTTGCGGTTTCAATGACGTTTTTTGCTTGATAGTCCTTCAAATGTGAATATATTTCGGCTAAATGAATGTCAGTTATATTAAGAAGACTGCTATTAATACTTTTAATTAAGAAAAAACTCTCAAGTGCATAAAGCGTTTGTATGATGGGTTCATTAATGAAATCATTTTTATTATAATACAAGCTGTCATTGGACTGCCATTGGGATAGCAAATAATTAACCGCGGCTTGTAATTCTGTTGTATTAAGTTGTTGCCCTAAAAGACGATAAGAATTCAAAGAAAAATATGTTGCCGCAATAGTTGTGGAATTAAGAGTTTCTTCAAAAAATGCTAATGCTAGTTTGTTGTTGCTTGTATTGAAGAAACGTTTAGAATTATCTAAATAATTAAGTGCATCTGTTTTAATTTCGTCGATGTAAAAGCTAGGATTGTCGTTTGGATCATCATTTAAATATTTTAATGAGGCTAAAGCAGCAAAAGTAGCTTTAAGACTGGCATATTGAGCATCAGCCGTTTCTTTAATACCACCGCTTTCTGCAATGAGTTCACTTCGTATAAGGGCACTACTGAGTAAATTCTCTTTTGAATCTTTATTCGGACCAAAAATGGTTTGTGAAATTCCTAAAGCTTCTGCTATAAAAAGGCCTTGAAACGTGGCACTCGTGCTCACAAAGCCATACGTACCCGTCTTAAAACCTTTATTATTTCCTTCTTCAGTATATAAATTTTTAAGGTATTGTATTAACAAGGAAAAATTAATTTGATGATCAGAATCGGTATTTTTTAAATTTGAAACTAATTTTTTATCTTTTATGGGGATACGTTTCGTTAGGCCATTAATATTATCCAAACTATCAGCAGTTCCTTGAAAATGCGCCTCTTTATCTTGAGTTTGGCGAAGATTTTTATTTGTATGAGTGGTTACTGACACATTAACATTTATTTTTTCATTACTGTTGACCATTTCCGCTACATTTGTTCTAATTACAAATCCTTGGCTAACCAGTATTAAGATTATTCCAAATATCACTACACTTGTTTTTTTGAACGCAGTTTTTGAGTTCATCGTGGCCGTTCTCCTTGCAAAACCTTAAAGAATTGAAAAATCACCATGTTGCCTAAAATCCTTCTGATTTTTTAATACTTTGACCAGCAATTATTCATTCACATGGGCAAAACAATGCGTTTTAAAGAATTAAGAAAGAAATGTCGTAATAC
>WAPZ01000659.1 GCA_015520535.1 Candidatus Heimdallarchaeota archaeon | reverse complement strand
AAATTATACTGCCCATGATCCAATTAATATCTTCAGTAACAGTGATTTTTATAGTTACGCCTCCCAAGAACAATGGCCCGGTGATGGAACGCCGACAAATCCCTTTGTCATCGAAAATTTAGATATTACTGGTGATGTGCCTTATAATGGAATTGTAACCATCAAAAATACTGATGTGCACTTTATTATCCGAAATTGCTTGATTCACGACAATTATGCCAGTGATGGCGCTGGTATCATCCTCCAAAATGTTTCCAACGCCGTTATATCAAATGTCAAGGTTTTTAACACCACTTCTACTGGCATTATGATTTTTGATTATAACCTTGCCTATTCCCATGACATCGTGATTGAAGACAGCCAAATCTATGACAATGCTGCAGCATTCTCCACATGGAATACTTACAATATAACCCTCAGAAATTGTCTGTTTTACAACAGTAAAAGTGCTGACATCTTAGTTCTCCATGAAAACGCAAATAACAACCTCATTGAAAATAATACCCTCTATAATACTCCATACGTGGCACTCTATCTTTATAATAACAGTAACAACATAATTCAAAACAATACAATTTATTATAGCGGCATTGATCTTGATATCGGCTGTAATAACAATACCATCCAATATAATGCTATTTTATATTCTGGAGGTGGTGGAATCGGGGTATGGGGAAACAACAATGTCATTCGTTACAATACGGTTGTTAAAGCTGCTGATTATGCGCTAATTTTACACCAAGAGTCTGAAAACAACTATATTTACCGCAATAATTTCATAAGAAACATCGAAAACCCGCGATTCGGTATGAATCATCAAGCTGCAGATTTTGGCATCAATAACGTCATTGATATGAATTATTGGGATGACTGGACCTTTCCCGACGACAATCATGACGGAATTGTAGATCTACCATACCTTTTGGATGACAACAACGAACAAAAAGACCAACATCCCCAAACATACCCTTTTGAAAACCCGATCCCTCAGCATTTTTTAATAGAGCCAGAAATCATTTACCCGAATGGAGGTGAAACCTTAACCGGAAATGTAACCATCCAGTGGAAACCCGCCTTCGACTCATACTATCATCTCATCAATTATACACTTTATTATTCCACTGATTTTGGCTTCTCATGGCAAATCCTCACAACTGTCACCAACCAAACAACATGGACATGGAATACGCAGAATTATCCAAACGATGATGCTTATATGCTCCGTATCACAGCAAAAGAACCCCGCGGACTCAGTACTACCGACAATAGCGAACGCACGTTTAGTATCTCTAACAACAATGCGTCAACAAGCGAACCTATGTCTACAGAACCCACATCTAATTCCAATCAGACTACGTTTCAAACGTCACCACCACCTTTGGTCGTTAACACACCCGGATGGACCCCTATAATCACTACTATGTCACTATTAGTTCTCATTTTCATTATAAAGCCAAGAAAAAGGCTAAAAAAACGCCAATCTTCCAAACTTAAAAAAAAATACTTTCCATTTCTGCTTTTTTATTTAAACGTGTGATATTCAATTTAAAACAATTTTTCTCCAAGATTCCGAATAATAGGAAAAAAGTAAGAGTAAAAAATAAATCGTCTATCCTTCATTGAGTTTATATGTAACAAAACCACCAACCAGACTCTGTAAGACTATAGAAGGATACGTTATGAGCACAGTGCTATGTAAGAAATAATCCACGAGATCTAATCGAAAAATAACTCCTAAGACTAGAATGTCCAAAAAAAATTGAAAATCATTACAATAAATCCAAACAATACTGATTCTTTAAACCATCGCTCAACCATTTGATATCGTTCCAAATATACCTTCAAAAGAACAATCGTGGCAAAAAAGAAGAGTATAAAGGTTATAATGACACTCGGTAGATACCATTGAGGCGCCGATTGATAGGTATACCCAATCATCACAAAAGCAATCACCCAAAAAATAATACCAACGCAAACTTCCCATAAATATCGTTTAAAATTTGATGTCCTTACATCATTTGTCAAACTGCTCACCATAATCACCCACAACCTTTTCTTACCACACATAGCTTAACTTTTAGCGGAAATTGTCGCAATTCCATCAGGTTTACTTTTCTAACTCGAATCGTGGTTGAAAGGCATTGGCGGGACATTTTGATGCCGGTGCATTTGCTGGGACTTGTATTCCAAAACAATCCCCAACCGAACCGTCAC
>WAPZ01000658.1 GCA_015520535.1 Candidatus Heimdallarchaeota archaeon | reverse complement strand
CTGTGGTCATGTTTTTTCACCACATCCTCCTTTTCATAATTTTAATTGCTTGTATGGATATTATTAATGAAAGAACAAACATTTTAGGCTTTATAGCGATTGCCGAGAACGTTTTCTGTATAGTCAGCAAATTCCTATTTCAAATATAAACATTGCCAAATACTTAGCAAACATGTTGGAAGCGTCGACAATTATTGCTGCAACATTTTTAAATCATGAAAAAAAGTGTTAAGCACATCTCAGCAATTTTTATTTCTTTTAAAAAGAGAAATAATCTTCTTAACAATAAATCAAAGTGATGAAGCATGATGATTACTATTTTGGGTGTTCGTGGGACCATTCCTAGTGAAACCAGCGGTACCGTGGGCTTGGTACTTAACTCAAAATATGCGTTTGATGTGCCACCAGATTTCATTCAATCAATGATTAAAGCACGAATTCGTTGGACAACACTGATAAAAAAAGGGCACATTCCAAAAGAATTTAGAGCCTACCCCACACCTAATCTAAGAAAAATTGAACATCTTTTTATATCACACTTTCATTGGGATCATTGGGGCGGATTAGGCTATTTTTTGCGTTGGCTTCGATTATTCCACTATGAGATGCGGAAAAAACAGCCTCTTAATGTTTATATACCGAAAAGATCCATGGATCCGTTCAAACGGAATCTCATACAAACATGGAAACTGGCGGAAGAAAAAGTCATGTCACTTCCTGATCATGAGTTCTTTTTGAAATTTCTTTCCTTAGAGTTACATGAATCTATCTCAGAAATCGTCCAATTTCATACCGTAGTGCCTAAAACCCCACTGTATTTTGCGGAGGATCAACTGCAAATTACAACTGAAGAGACGGGCCATTTGTCTAAAGGAAGTCTAGCCTATAAAATAGAAAAGTGTAAAGAAAACGTTGACATGAACCGAATAAAAGCTTTAGGACTGACACCGGGTCCAATAATAGGAAAAATCCTAAAATCGCCCGATGGACTAGAAATTAACGGGAAAAAGATATATAAAGAGCAAATTGTAAACAAAAAGTGTGTTGTTGTGAGTTATTCGGGAGATTCTCCAATAAATGAGGAATTACTCGAGTTTTGCAAGCATTCGGATATTTTAATTCATGATGCCGCCTATCTTTCAGCAAAAGAAGAATATTATCTGGAACGCCATGCTGATTTTGAAAGTTTAGTCCTATTTTCTCAAAAAATTAGCGAATTAAAAACTTTGGTGCCGATTCATTTTTCCTATCGGTATGAGGATACCGAAATAGAAGAAACGATTAGAATGCTAGTAGACAACGCAAATTTACCCTTCAACGTCATTGTACCACGCGCTAGTTCCTTTATTTTAATCAAAAAGGAAAAAATCTTTACCGTCTGAAAAATATCTTGGTTGTCGTAACATGGTTTCAAAGGCGATAAATGAAACGATACTAAAATTGTTAGCATCTGTGACTTTGTAAATGAAAATCAGTTTATTTTTGGGAAGGCCCTTGAATCCACTAAAGATGAAATAAAAAAGAGTAGAAAAGCAACTATTTGTATATCTGGGAAAAAATTTGACGTAATTCATTGGCAGCTTGCAATGCTGGTGTTGTACGATTGCCTCGCCACAAAACAAGCGAACTCCCGCCAATAAGTTGTAAATCTAACTTAGAACTACTGATCTCAAAAGAAGTAACGGCTTTTAATGGTATTTTTACCGTATAAAAAGGCAAGTTTCCAAATGTTATCTTGTATGTGATTTGTTTTTTGTCAAAAGTAATTTCTTGCTTTCCAAATGTCATAACAACCGAAAAATAAAAGAAAAACGACAGAATCAAAACCAATATTAAACTAAAAAATGAATATGGCAGAAGTTCGACACCTTTTTCACCAGAAAGCATGGAAAAAATGGGAATTCCCGTTGTAAGCTCTATAAAACCAATCAACCATGCTCCAGCGAAGGGAATAATGAAAAGAAAGAAAATGAAGCCTAAAATTTTTATGACAACATTGTCATCGCCTCTCTTTTTTGAACGAAAAATAACAGTGTCGGGGGACGGAAAATCGATTGCATAGTGCTTCTCTAGTTCTTTATCGTGTGGAGCATTTATTTTGCTACGACTTTCTGTTTCTGTTAGGTTTTCGCTGTGCTCCTTGTTTAATAATATTTTGGACTCAAATTGCTTTATTCCTTGATCTATCACATTTAGAATATCATTTTTTGTAAAATCTACTTGAGAGTGTCGTCGGCGGGACTTAAATAAAGCAATCGGATGAATATTAATTGCGCTGGTGCATTCTAATGTAAGTGGGTAGCGCGAAACTATGTTGACAAGCGCGAAGAAGAGCTTTCTGACATTTGTTACATATTCAATTTTCCATTTGTAAGTAGGTTTAACAGATGATGCTCTTTGATTCGCATTAGAATCGTTTGTGTCGTTACCATCTGTGGTATCCTGCGTAAAAAAATGAATGAAAACCGTTTGCGTAAAGCCTTTGGACTTTGTTTTTCTTCCACTCGATAATAAGTCTGTCATAATTTCACCGGCAGCATTGTCTTGAGAAATAATGCCAAATTGAATTTTTTTAATGTCTGTTAGATCAATGGACTGTATTTACTTGTTTGTCCGATAATCTGAAATATATTGCAAATGATGAGTGTGAGGATCGAAAGAAAGATAACGGGTCGGAATAGCAATTAAGAAGCAGACAAACCACCATAATAAAGAAAAAATTCCAAATAATCCCGCAAAAAGAACAAAATTTTCCAATTGATAGCCTTTTTTTACCATAAAAATTAGAAGCGCGCCAAGAAAAATAACCACAGAAATTATGAGGAGATAAAGCCATAGTTTAGAAGTGGTTCTGCTCGGGCGATGAAATAATAAATAAAATAAAAAGACCACCAGAAAGGTGCCATCAAGGATGAGAATAGAAAGTGAAAATCCTAAGATTTGGTCTTGCGAAAAGAAAAAACTGTTTATGAGAAAGATGACAAAAGTATAGACAAGAACAATCACCCAAATGCTGATTTTCAGCCATCTTGCGGTTGGAATAATGCGTTCGGGTTGTTGATATACTGACATACCACTCACTCCAAAAACTGTGCCAAGCACATTCTAAAGTAAGGGCTTAAAAGTATTCAGATACCAGAACGTCACATTGTGGGAGTAAAGGGCTGAATAAAGAAAGAAAGAAAAGCAATGTAATTGCGGTAACGGGTTTGAAATTTTAGGTGATATTACGCGTATCTTCATTGGGCTCTTGATGGTAAATAATAATATTTCTTTAACGGATTTTCGCCCTTCTTTTTATCACCACGTCGTGCTTTTAAGAGTCCTCGTTCTTCTAGTTCACTCAGATAATGAGCCGCTTGTGGGTAAGAAATGTTGAGGAGTTTTTGGAGGTCTTCGACTACTAATTTATCGTGACCGCGTTGAAAATATTTCGCGATTTCCTTGATGACAGTCTGCATTCTACCACTAAAACTCAACAACAATTCGGGATCAAATAACTCTGTTAATTGAGCGGGACTCACGGTTTGTTGGGTAGTACTCAGAATATTCGCCACATTTTGTATCTCATGAAGTAGTTGTTGCAACAACTGGTTAGTACGCTGTTGCTCCTCATAAATCTTATAAAGTAATTCAATTTCTTTTTTATCCATCCGATTACCCTTAATTTTAGTTGATTCAATAAAAATTCATGACACACTGCCTTTCTGGAATGGTGTTTGCGTTGCAGAAGTGGTAATAAAAATAAATGAAGCTGAAGACAAAGTCATTTACGGCAATCTTTACTCTTTTTATAGACATGTAACTCTCTTTTTTCCTCTATTAAAGTTTTCTTGTTTTCTTGAGATTAATTCATCTTATCCAATAAACGAATTAAATACCAACATGGAAAAAATAAAAAAGTGCTGTTTCAAACTTATATATGCCGACTGCAAAGGAAGTGATTTGATGGATGCGATTCCTATTATTTCTATTCACAGCCATCGCGGCGGATCTGGAAAAACCTTTTTATCTGCAAACTTAGCACACGTTTTAACTGCAAAATACCAGAAAAGAGTTTTGCTTATTGATTTTGACGTAATAGGTGGTAATCTTTCTATAATTATTGGAAAAAAGACAGATTTTTATTTTAATGATTATGTTAAAGGAAATATCCGCAATTTTGAACAGTTGCTCACGCCGTTAGCAGAAAATCTTTCGCTAATTGCGGCTCACCCAGAAAACGAACTTCTTTACTTGGACAAGAAAATATGGATCAATGTCTTTCGTCGACTCCTTCTTGATCTTGAGGACATCACGACAACACAAAAATTTGACGTCGTCATTTTCGATAATCATCCTTCTATTATTCATCCTTCTGTAGCTGCAATGGCGTTATGTACTGATATATTTTGGGTGCTACGGGCAAATACTGAAAATATTAATACTTTTGTAGATTTAATCACGACTACTGAATTAAAAAGGATATTAAAAGAAAAAAACACTTCTGTAATCCTCAATATGATCCTACCACAATACGAGGAATTCTTTCACACTAAAATGACCGAACTCCATAAATACTTTCCCGTCTTAGGAAAAATCCGCTTTTATGATAAACTCTTTAGTGGGATTGCTACTGAAACCTTAATCACTCAAAAAGAACCGGATTCTTTAGTTTCACAAGACATTCTTCAACTCACCGAAGAATTTCTGCAAAAAAAAGAAAAATGAGGCTTTGCTCCCTCCTTTATTCTTAAGAAAATATGCGTTCCACTTGTCTATTACTAACGAAGCGGCGTCACTAATCTTGATGGTCGGTAGCACTTAAATCCTCAGTGTTAACTGACGGTAGGTCACTTTCTGCCGTATGATTCGTTTTAGCATAGTGATTTTTAGTACGCCGTGTTAAAGCCATTCTAAGGCGCGATGTCGGAATTTCAATTTTTGCCCCTTTTGGTCTGAGATCTTCAGGGAATGTCTCCGGGACATCAATGCGTATCGAGCCACCAATCATTAAAAAAATCGCGGCGAAAAATATAGCCAAAAACCCGAAATCATAACTGGAGGTCTGTTTTACAATCACTTCAGATTGTGTGCCGTTGTATTGTACAGTTTCAGTATATTGTATGCCATTATCTAAGGCAACCACATCCTTTGGAAGGTATTCAGGATCAACACTGGCCCCACCCATTATAAATATAGAAATGAACAAAATAAGAAAAATATATGCTGTAAAACTTTCAAAAAAATTGCGGGACACTGATTTTTTTGTTTTATAGGTATTAATGACATCTTTAATGGCAAAAAAATACCAATACCATAAGGAATGCCAGAAAAAAATATAATAAAAATCGTTTCGAACATAATCACATCCTTAAATACGGCCGGAAGCTGATATTGGATATCTTCATAGGTTTCATTGAAATCCATTGAATAACTATAGAAGAAAAGACCAAATTTTACTATAGATTCACCAATCTTTGTTGATGTATTTGATGAAGGATCTTTTAATGAGTATGTAATTTGAATACTGAATAATGGGAAGCCTACAGCTATTAAAGAGAAAAGAAGTCCTAAAAGTTGAATAACTAGCACTTTATTTTTTTGCATGCCAATGCGCCCTCATGTCACTCTTTCCTATTTAACGCCTCTATTAGTGGTGTTATGGCAGCAAATATTCTCTTCTCATTCTCACAATTTTGTAATTGCCCCTATACCTCAGATAACGTTCTTTTTTCTGCTGTCCGTCAATTTCACTATCTGACTCCTCAATCTTTAAAGTAATTCTGAACTATTCATACATAGAAAAAATCAAATCACCATTAAACTCCTTATTCCTATAGCACTGTTTAGAACGACTAACGAAATTTCCGTTAAAAAGAATAGTTTTTTAAACTCTAGGTCACTTTTCATTTGAAACACCGAAACTTCAGCACCATCTCAATTCAACCATGAAAAATGGTGTTCGAGAACCATTCAATGAGCATTTCTGTTATTTTTTTACAACAACAATAATGGACACACGCAGAAACAATGTAAATCGTGAAAAATACCATGGAATCTTCATCTAGGCAACACAATGGACTTCCAAACTCAATAAATAATGGAAGCTTCCCTCCATTTTTTAAAAACGTTAAGGAAGGATTAATTTTGAGTAATAAAGAGGAGAAAAACACAGAAAATAGATTACCCCGTAAAGGATCGCTTCTTTATAAATTGTATTATGAAAAATCTCCCAAAAAACAGAAAAAGTTACTTAAACGCTTCAAATTTATGAATAAGTGGATTATGGTGCCCTTATACCGAGCACGAATCCTTCCGTTATTTGGCGCGGGAAGAATTTTCCTTATCCTCCAAACAAAAGGAAGAAAAAGTGGAAAAATCCGTCGAACACCCATTGAATATCGAAAAATTAACGGTATCATTCATGTATTTGCCAGCCGCGGTGAAAAAGCGCATTGGTATCGAAATATGGTTGCCCATCCCGACGACGTCTATATTCAACTCGGATTTAAAACCAAAAAAGTTAAATTTGAAGTCGTTGATGATTTCTCTGAAAAACTACAAATTTTGAAGACATACGTAACAAAATGGCCCAAAGCTGCCCGCACACTCTTTGGTTACAATCCAAAGCATGATACACCCGATAGTATTGATCTTTCGCAAATTGCTAAGTTGATAAAAATAATTCGCCTCTATCCTCAGTAAAAGTAAATTTTTGTCTAATATTTTTGTTTTTTTGCACTTTATTTATTAACCAAAGAATAAACCAGTTAAATAAAAAATGGTAAGGAATTTAGTGCTCATAGCCTGTCCTTAGATCTACAATAATATGAAAAGAGCATCACCAATGAGATAAACACCAATCAAAATAACTAAGATCCCAGCAATTCGTGGCATTAGATTTCGTATTTTGTTGTAATCTAATTGAACACTGTCTTTTAATGCGGGCACAATAGCACCCATTAAGAAAAAGGGAATTCCCGCACCAACTGAAAACGCAATCATCAAAAGGATAACACTGAACGTGGTTTCTGTAGCAACTAAGGTAAATACCGTGAAAAAAACAATAATAGCACAAGGTGCAGCCAATGCGGCAAAGAATAAGCCGATAAAGTACGCTAAAATCCATTTATTTGATAGTTTATCCAAAAAACGATTAGCTGCGGCATTTGCTGAGTGAAGTTGCATGAAAGTCACGGAGACGTTGGCTATCAACAGCACCCCCAAAATAATCAGTAATATTCCTTGAAGTAATCTAAAGTGCGCATAATAGGCACCCAAAGTACTAATAAGAGCCGTAAAAACTAGTCCTAGCACTGTAAACACCGTCATGATGCCAAAAGTCACAAGGACACTGCCAATCATTCCTTTCCACCAATTTTCGTGTGACTCTACCAGATATGCAACGAAAGACGGGAAAATCGGAAAAAGACATGGATAAAAGCTTGCTGTAAGACCCAAGGTAAAAATAGTTGCAAAAAGAGTTATATCCGCCATATAAACACCATTATCTCTTAATCAACGTTTTTGTATCCACTTATTGAGTCGTTTTGATACGCTCTTTTTTAAATCTAAAGGCGATAATTACAACAATGGATAAAACTGAAAATAAAACAACTCCAATAAAGAGAGGATTGTTTAGTAGAAGGGAAAGAAAAGTATTATTACCCTTGATGATCTTAGATGGCTGTTGTCCTTCCGGTAACAAGGAATTAAGTTCTTTTTGAATGGATTCGGACGGAACGACTGTATAATTCCAAGTTTTGACAAAATTAAGAGAACTATCAAGAATCCAGATGGTACCTGTACTTAAAGAATATTGTTTGGCTACATTAGTGTGATCCAGTCCAAATAGCCACATATATGGACCTCGTTGCTGCACATTTTTTACGTCATCTAAGGAATCACCAGAGGTTCCAATGCTAAGAGAAATGAAGTATACAGTATCTTTATATAAGGGATATAAGGTCTCTAAGGTTTTTTGATTGGCTTTACAAACACTACACCAGCTCGCACCCCATTCTAAAAGAATTGGTTTTCCTTTGAAGGCTTCAATATCTGTAACGGAGCCATTTACAAGAGTGAAAGAAAAATTTTGAAGGGTCTGTACAGAAATGCCAGAATTTGTCTCAAGATACGCAATATTTGATGAAAAAATAAGCATGTTAAGAAAAATTATTCCAAGTATTACTATTTTACTTCCAATCGCTTGTGAGTTCCGCATATTCATCCTTTTTTACATGTTAGTCGTGACT
>WAPZ01000657.1 GCA_015520535.1 Candidatus Heimdallarchaeota archaeon | reverse complement strand
GTAAAAACACTGATTTTATATCTAGATGATGGGCGATTTCTGTTTGGTTTTGATTTTATTCATTTTACTGAAGAATACATAACATCGACACTTTATTCGGGATTTTTAGCCGCAATTGAAACTTTTTTTCGCGAAGAACTCAAATCTGGTGCCTTTCATCAAATAGATAGTTCAAATGGAACGTTAGTTTCAGTTTCGTATAAAAATGTTCGTGGAGCATTAATTGTCTTAAATCCAACCGAAAACACCGAAAAAAAATTATTGAATTATGTAAAGGGATTTTTTGAACGTTATAAGCGGGTTTTGAAACAATGGACTGGAGAAAGCGTCTTCGATAAAGAAATTGAGTTTATGGATTCATTAAAAAGAACACTTGAAGAGGAATGAAAGTGGATAGAGAGAACCTTGAGAGAGAAATTGAAAAAATTAAAAAAGAAATTACGTTAAAAGATACGCCCGAGTCTCGTGAGACGGTTGGTGATTTATACTTCCAACTGTATAAACTATATGGTTTAAAATACCAACAATGTACTGATTCATGGGAAAGAAACGTGTATAAAGAAAAGCGAATTGATGCCTTATATCAAGCCCTTTTACGGTATTTTTTGAATGAAAGTGTTAGTAAAATGGCGTATTTGACATTAATTATCGAAAAAGAAGGTTATCTTGGTTTTTCTTCAAAATTAGATTGGCTTTATGAGAGAATAACTACGGAAATGGATCAGGTTCAGAAAGTAAGAAGTGCCCTTGAAGAAAATTCGCTTTACGAACAAATAAAGGAGATAAACGAATTAGAAAATATCAAGACTGAAATTTTGAGCAGTGGTAAGTCAACCAAACTTGATTTGGCATATCAAGCCTTTAATCAAGCACAAGCGTTAGAAATTGAAGGTGTACCACGGAAACAAGTTGCTGACCAGTATGTAAAGGCAATTGAAATTTTAGAAGGCGAAGAGAGTTTTGAAGCAAAAACATTAAAAAAGTCGTGTTATGAAAAAGCTATAACCCGCTACTTATTAACAGACCATATAGATGAAACACTTTCACTGGTAAAAAAAGCAGAAAAAGAGGGCATAAAATTAAAACCCACCTTAAAAGAAAAGGCGCTTCAAAAATATCGAATTATTCAATCATATCGCGAAGGAAAGCGGCCAATTTTGATGTTACTCCAAAATGAACTCATTAACTGTGAGAATGAACTTGAAATGATAGAAAAAATCCTGTCTGAAGGTGATAAGCTGTCTTTGGAAGAAGACATAGACTTTAACGTCGAGAAAATCTGGAAATACGATCTTATTCGTGGCTTGACGGAAATTGAAAGTGAAAAAGTTATTGGGACGCTGCCAAAACTATCTTTGTATAATATAATACTGGCACTCTATGACTATTTTAGAGATGGCCTCGCGGTTGTAAAATTTACACGTGAAGAAACGAAAGGCATGATGGTGATACCGTTAAGTGACTTTTCTAAAATTCAAACTATAGAATACGTTTTTCATTATGCGTTTAAGCAATAGAATGGAAAATAGGCGGTTGAATTGAAAATACAAGATGAAACTACAGCAGAAAGTTCGCAAAAAGATCTTATGACGGGTGGTGTCATTCCACTTTGGGGCTCATTAGAATGGAAAGTTCAACTTTATACAACCAATGACTTAAGTTACTTTAAGATTATCTTTATTTCATCGAGTGGTGTAACAGAAGAGCATGAAGCGAAAACATTAGAAGAATTGGCTGATATTTTAAGAAATTTCTCTAACAAACATGACTTAACCATTTTTGACCGAAGAATTGCACGTTTTTTGTTTGAATACCTTTTAAGATGTGGTGTATCGGTTGAAGAAGAACATATTTTAAGTCAAATTAAGAAGAAAGAAAAGAAAATTGAGATCATAGATCGAACCCAGACGCCTGAACAAGATACGGAGTACATATGGGGAAAAAAAACTAGTTTATGGGGATCTCTGCGTTGGAGCATTCAAATTGGCATTCAGAGAAATAAAAATCTTTATGCTAAAATGAAGTTAATTCTCTACGATCATCGAACAAACACCAGTACCATGGAATCATTCAGTAATGTACTTGAATTATCAAACCGTTTAAAAACTATTGCATTAAATCTTGGTGTAACCGCCTACGATCGACGGATAGCTATATGGGTACTTGATTATTTTCAACGGAACTTCCACATTGACCTAGAATTTTCTCAAGTAATTAAAGCGATTCGAAGTAAAGTCATTGAACAACCATTCGTCAAACTGCTTGAAGAAAGTCCTATTGGGGATTACCTTAATGAATTACTTAAAGAGATCGATGAAGATGTATTACCAAGATTAAAAAGTTTTAAAATTAATCTAGATGAAGTCACCTCAATTGACGATGTCCTTAATGATTTTTTGAAACGATACCAAGAAGTACCACAGTCCACAGTAA
Source organism: Candidatus Heimdallarchaeota archaeon (assembly GCA_015520535.1). Classification (GTDB taxonomy): domain Archaea; phylum Asgardarchaeota; class Heimdallarchaeia; order Hodarchaeales; family S146-22; genus S146-22. The sequence continues at coordinate 302 of WAPZ01000657.1, read as the reverse complement.
CCACAAAACAGAGCTTTGTCGAAAATGGAAAGGAAAAAAGTCTTGAACTAGCATTAAATGCAGTGAACACAGAAAAATTAGCAGAAATGAAATTAGAAACTGTTATTAAGAGCCAAAAAGAAAAAACCATTGAAAATCTTCATATAGAAAACATAATACCTTATGATCTAAAAATTGAAAAAATATCATCAAATTATGAGACCTTTCAATATGAAAAGAAATTGTTAGAAGATGGTTTGCATATTGTTGGCTTTTTAAATAAATTAGAAGCTGGAAAAGACTTTAAATTGGAATATAAATTT
>WAPZ01000656.1 GCA_015520535.1 Candidatus Heimdallarchaeota archaeon | reverse complement strand
ACTCATTCGACTGTGTTAACAACGCAAAAAAGTCTCGAGCACGTTTAACGTCAACTTGTGGCGCTGTTCCTAATACCACAATCAAGCCGTGGATATTATCAAAATAATAGATTAAGTCTTCTAAGGTGATGGATGAGAGTTCTGACCCCATTTCTTTAGAAAATGCTAATATTGCAGCGATAAAACCAGAAAATAAACTTTCATCTAGTGTTGTTTTTTCAAAACTCTTGCTATAAACGACCAATCCACTCGGTTGCAGCACAATGACTTGATGAATGAGTGCACGTTTCATACCCAATCCCAAACCCTCACGATTTACGACTCAGTTGAAATTTAAATGTTTATGCTTTTGATAACATGGATTCTCGATCATTTTAACGTAACGCCAATCATCCTTAAACTTCCGAATTAAGAACATTTTTATGAGAATTTTTAATGCAGTGGACAAGTAATCCAACAAACGAAAAACGAATGGAATGGGAATATATTATGGTTTACAAAACGAAACATGCAGAAAAAATAACCAACTATCCATATTTAGTCATGTATCTTATCGTCTTAATTTCTTTGATCGGCTTTGGCATTTATAGCAGCGTGTCTTTGATCAGTAAATACGGCGAAACGTTGATGAAAACGATTCAAACCAGTCTTGAAAAATACCCGTTCTTATATGATCTTATGTCTGATATTATCCTTTTTACGAGCATTAGCGGCTTAATATTCATCACGTTAAGCATAATTGCTATTTTTATATGGCTCTATTTTCTACGGGCATTTGGTGAAGAATTCATTCAGATCGTATATTACCTAATCGCCGTCACTTTGATTTTAGTTGGGGTACTTTTAGCAATCATGATAGTACCTTTACTACTGGCAGTGCTTGGGGGCTTTATGATATGGAAAGCGCCAAGAGAAAAACTACGCCGTATAGGAAAATTTTTAGAACTCGGTGCACGCGTAACCTTAGAAGAAAAAGCTATGCTTGGACTCACATTACTTTTCCTTATACTGACCTATATTTTCGGTATCATCCTTTTCTTTACAGACCTCTATGTATTAGATCAATTTGGTTCTTTGGTAATTGATCAATCGGGGAATTTAACGTTTCAATTAGAGCAACGAGGTACCATATTATTGTTAATAGTTGATTACCTCTACTTAATCGTGTATTTTGGACTTTATTATATATTGGGTAGCGCATTGATTTCGTACAGTTATCGTTGGTATCGTGGGGAAGATCCGGATTTAAAATCTGCGTTTACAGATATTAAAGCTGTGATTGGGCCGATATTACTTTTCTCATTTGTACGTGCAACTCTTGAATTTCTAGTCAAACTTGGTCGTATGGCACGGCAAATGCTGGAACGAAAAACTTCAGATACGCAGAGTTCTAAGGATTTAAAAGAAGAAGTGGGTGCTATAATTTTATTAGTACTGCTTGCCGGTATTGGATATATTATCTCTTTTACGCTTTCCATTTTTCTGTTCTTTACGTTCTTTACGCTTCCATATATTGTGATTAAAAGGCGTCGGTTCATTCCCGCTATCAAAGAATCTGCGAAATTGGTTTGGAAAAATTTATTTGATGTTTTTATTGCCGAATTCGGCGTAGGAATTGGCTTTGGCATTATTACAGTAGTCAATTTCCTTATCTTCCTTGGCTTTGCACTAGTTACTGGCATGGTTCTCTTTAGCAACAACATTGTCGGCTTCATTATCTATCTATTCTTTGGCATTATGTTTGGATATATTCCATTGCAAATCTTATTTACACCTGTAAAATATACTATCACGACGTTCCTTTTTGCATACATTCTTGACCGAGAAGAGGGCTTTAAAAAGCCAAGTCGACTGCCAGCAGAATACAAGCGGACGTTAGATCGAACATTAAAAAGCGTGGAAGCTTCATCCGGTAAGGTTAAAAGAAAGATGCCACGTCCATACTGGACTTGAAGAAACCAACAAAACAGCCAAAATAGTATAAGTATACAAAAATAAAAAGAAAAAAATCTTATAATGTGTGTTTATTCTTTTTTCTCCTTTTTTTCATGAAAAGAATTAAAGTTACTAGTGGAATTATCGCTATGACTTCAAGTAAACCGAACCCATTAGTTGCTCGACTGGGAGTCGATTCGTTAGTAGTATTATTAGCGGGTGTCGAAGTCGGCGGGAGTGGGGGTGCGATTGGAACATCATTTAATTTAAGAAGATTGCCTATTTTGCCAAGATAATAGAAAGAAAGTTCAAAGAAACTGGTTTTTAGTGCTAAAGAGGCATTTAAGAAGTAGTCGGCAATTAACTGATTTTCGCTTTGTGTGAAGTTATTCTTGGCATTTTGCCATGCTTTTTTAAGAAGAAGATAGGTTTCTGTGAAATAAAGCCGTCCCATCTGATCATATTCAAAAACACTAAAGTTTAAATCCTTGCTGCTGAAATAACTCATTGTTGACGCAACAAAATCGGAAACCCATCCGGTACTACTGCCATGTGGGTGTGGTAAGCCAAGACTGTGCCCGACCTCATGAGTTATAATGTGAGTATATCCTTCACGTGGTATGGCATTGCTTGGGTCATTTGTTGGATAAAAGAGCTTTTCATCGCTGAGAAAGAGTAGTTCCCATCCCATCCCACCAAGACCGGCAATAGGGATACCTTGATACCGAAATTCGTAATTGGGAAGGAGAAAGACCACTGCCGGTAGCACAGCATCACCTTTGGTTAAATCAAAGTAGTCACTTAAGTGGTTACTAATATAAGGAACTAAAGTGTTGGAGACTTCTAATATCCACTTGTCATTACTTCTGTAGGCATTAGAAGTGATAATATTTTCCAATTCGGGATATTCGTCTAAAGTATCAAACCGACTACTATAAGTAGTATTAACATAGGGATGTAACGAAGCAACAGACTGTAATGCCAAATCAGGATCAAATTTTGTATCATTAATTGCCGATTGAGGATAGCCCGACGCCGTTAAGTTTTCGATGGAAAGTACATCAATGGCTAATTCTGCCGTTTTAGTGCCGACTAAATAACTTTTTTCTTTGAACGGGAAAGCAATCGGTGACGGGAAATACACATAACGCACATATTCCTCAAAAATCGTCACTAACATGTTTTCTAAATCTTTAGCTGTGGGTGCAGCAATTTTTTCATATCGCTCAAGATCATACCAATACCACGAACGATTTTCAACATTAAAACTATCACCCCATTCTGTGACAACCCACTGAAGATACCATTGATAGGCTGAAGGATCAAAAAAGATATGTCGATATTTTCCGCCACCCCATCCAGGAGATGAACGATTTTCTAAGCCGGAATATAATGAATACCAATAATCCGAATACTTGTGTAAGTCATAATCATAATCTGGAAGATCAAACCAGTGATCCTTTGTTGGAGTATCTAAATAAGACAAGTTAAGGAAGTAAAAGTTATAACTGAAGGGTGTCGGCGTATCCAAAATATAGGGGTGTGCAGCAAACCACTCATCTATGAGCGCGGCTGGAATTGCTGTTCCTTGAATATTGTAAAAAATCGGTAACTCTCGGTTTCCATTGGCTTGGTTGATTTGTAATGCGGTGAGGTTCAACGCACTGGTCCACCCATTAGTATCTTTAATTTGATCAACATACGAAAAGAATTCTTGCGTATAAGTATCATTGGCCCGATAAACTGTGGTATCAACAGTATAGGAAAGAACATATTTAGAATACGTCAAAAAAGAATATGTACTAGACTCTACTTTTGATTGAATATAAGAAAAATCAACATTGTCCGTATAGCCAACAAAAATTAAATTGATAGTTAGCGGAAAGATTAAGCGGTCGGATGCTTCTGTAAATGGAATTTGATTGTTTTGATCAATTGACGAGGAAGTTGCCGCTATTTGAAGAGATTCAAGGGAGTTGCCGCTAGTAAAAAGAAACATTAAGATTAATAA
>WAPZ01000655.1 GCA_015520535.1 Candidatus Heimdallarchaeota archaeon | reverse complement strand
GGGCTCGGAGATGTGTATAAGAGACAGATCTAGAACTAGTTTTATTCTTCCAGAATCGCATTCTTTTTATGGTAAATGTGGTTGATGTGTAATATAGAGAAAAATAAAGAAAAGCTCGAGTTAGGTGCATAAAAATGCCAGTAAGTTTATATGCTAGATCTTTAGGAATATTAACATTCTTATTTGGAATGTTCTTCGTTTTTGGAACGGCTTTAATCTTTACAGCTCAATACTTAGGTTTAATCCCCTCTGGATTCTGGTGGTTAGCCGGTGTGCTTGCCTTATTACTTATAATCCTTCAATTCCTAATATCTCCCATTTTGATGGATATCTTCCTACCGTGGATATACCGTCTTAATTGGTATGATGTCGAGGAGTTACCCGCGTATTTACGGGATTTCATTCGAGAACAAGAAAAGCAACATAAATTTAATTTTAAGCATGTCGGTATTATTGAAGACAATAATCCCAATGCTTTTACGTATGGCCATTTTAAGAAAAATGCGCGTCTCGTTTTAACACGAGGTATTTTGACCTATTTAAATGAAGATGAACAAATTGCGGTTGTCGGGCATGAAATTGGGCATGTGGTCCATCGTGATTTTGTGGTTATGACAATTGCCGCCGCGGTACCATTGGTTGCTTATACACTGGCACGTGGATTCACGGAAAGTCTTCGATCCTTTGAAGCCAGTTCAGATGATGAAGGTGGTGCCGCTGCAATTGCACTATTTTTCATAACGGCAGCAATCATGTCCTATTTAATTTACTGGATCTCTCACTATCTCGTGCTGTTTTTAAGTCGAACGCGTGAATATTATGCGGACGAATTTTCAGCAAAGGTTACTGGAGCACCTGGAAATTTGAGTTCAGCACTAGTAAAAGTTGCTTATGGACTTTTTGTTGAAGACTCAAAAAAAGCAAACGAAATTGCAACAGCGTCGGCTCCACAAAAAAGACAACTTACCAGACGCCGCTCTTTTGATGAGGTGTCAAGCGCATTAGGGATTTTTGATCTGAATGTTGCAAGAGGATTATCTTTATCAGCGATGGCAGTGGGAAAGAAAGTTAATGAAGATACTGTGGCAGCTGCAGCATCATGGGATCTTTATAATCCATGGGCTAAGTTTTTAGAACTTCAATCTACCCATCCTTTGCCCGGAAAAAGGCTACGCCGACTTGACCAAATTGCCATTGCCAATAATTTGCCCCCCAAATATCCGGATCTTGGAAAAATTAAACCACCCGAGTCGTTGTGGGATGAATTCATTATTGATTTATTCCTCTTGTATGTTCTTCCTTACCTCATATTCATTTTGCCGCCACTATTTGGTATCATTTCTGTGCTTCTTGTCCCAACTATGCCACAAATCTTTCTGTCCGGTCTTGGCTTAGGCTTGGCATTTTGGGCTTTACTTTGGTTCTGGAGAATACATGAAAAATACCCGAAAGTCACACTTAAACAACCAGTCATTCGTGTCGCTGATGTAATGTCCGATATGTCAAAAAAGAACCAATATTACGAAGCCAGCCCTATACGTGGAAAACCAATTGCACTTGAAGGCAAAGTTGTTGGCCGTGGCATTCCTGGCTATTGGCTTAGTGAAGATATGGTGATACAAGATGACAGTGGCTTAATGACACTTGACGTCAGCCATGCGATCCCTTTTTTAGATTACATCTTAGCGTTATTCCGTGTGCCTAAATATATGGGTGAACATGTCGTCGTTTTTGGGTGGTATCGTCGTGCTATTAAGCCTTATGTTCAAGTCTGGAAAATTTATTCGCCAAGCAGAGGAAAAGTCATCGTGCATAATCGGTGGGCTGGCCTTAATAAGATATTTGCCTTTTTAGTTCTCCTCATTGGCTTGGCAATCTTTATTTTGTTTTTCCCACCAGCATTACTTGGCTTAGCAGCAGCATAAATCATATTATATCAATATTTTTTTATTTCTTTTACTTGCACTATTTTTCAAGCAACATCTCAATAATAGGAACTCGTTTGATTATTCGTCCCTTTTCTTAATAATTAGTTTTCCATCGAAGGGATCATAATAAACGAGGGAATTTTCTTCAACGTCCTTTGCGATTAACGTGTGTGCACCGATAAATGTGTTTGGACCGATTTTTACGCCGGGCATTAAAGAGGCGTTAATTCCGGTTTTTACATTGTCACCCATGAATATCCCCAATTTTCGTTCTGGTGTGACGATTTTTTTCCCTTTAATCCACATCTTTACTTGTTTTGAGTCTAATCTGAGGTTTGCTACTTTTGTTCCGGCGCCAAAGTTACAATGTGAGCCAATGATTGAGTCACCAACGTACGATAAGTGGCCAATGTTTGTTTTGTCCAAAATAATACTATTTTTAATTTCCACGGCATTTCCAATACGACAATTTTTTCCGATGTAGGTGGCGGGACGAACGAAGCAATTAGGTCCAATTACTGTGTTTTCATCTATAATTACGGGACCGATGATGTAGGCGCCACTTCTAATAACGGCTCCCTTTTTAACAATAACTTGACCTTCTATATGAACATTTGGCTGCACTTCGCCCTCAATATTTGTGGTTATCTCTTCCATGGCTTCCTTATTTGCACGCAGAACGTCCCATGGGTATCCGATGTCAATCCATGGACCTTGTAATTCCCACACCGCAAATTTATTCCCTTTCTGTAAGTCTGCCTTTATTAGATCAGGAAGTTCATATTCGCCACGTGTACTTGGTTTAATAATATTCATATAAGAGAACAAACGCGTGGAAAGATACATAATACCCGCACTAATAAGGTTGCTTGGCGGATTCTGCGGCTTTTCTAAAATTTCAAGAAGGTGGTTTTGGGTATTAGTCACCAAGACACCATATCGTTCAGGATGTGCTACCTTTTTTGCGCATAATAGCTGTTCTTCATTACTAAGCGATTGGATTTTTTCGAATAAGGCTTTAAAATCAGTATCTTTAATAAAGATGTCCCCATAAAGAAAAAGAAAATAATCTTCATCTTGTAGAAACTTTTTTGCTAAGTTTAGCGCATGTGCTGTACCCTTTCGTTCTTCTTGAATGGCATATATAATTTTCATTGGCAAGCTTGCGTATTCTAACTCCTTTTGTATTAACTCTTTGGCATGACCTACAATAAGGATCACTTCTTCTATATTTCCATACCTTTTTAAGACACGTAACGTTCTATGAAGGAGTGGTTCCCCACCAATCGGGATATTTGGTTTTGGTCGTGTTTTTGTTATTGGATAAAGACGCGTCCCTTCACCAGCAGCTAATATTACAGCCTTCATAAAAATCCCAAGCCTCAATTTTTTGTTTTTTCTTCAATTAATGCTTTTGTCGTTTAGTTAAAAAATCCCAAGTAATATATTCACTCACTATGTATAAAATATTTGCCGGCGTTATATTGAAAATGGAGCACATAGATGGAATATACCAAATCGTTAATTTTAAAAAGTTCGAAAATTCTAATGTTACATGAAACACAAAAACCTTTATTTTTCTTGATAAAGCACTAAAACGGTGATAAAAATGGAAGTAAATGTAGGAAAAGTAGATAGAATCGTAAGAGCAGTAATTGGTGTTATTGCTCTAATTCTAGCCGTTATACCTTTTGTTGGTTATACGTTTTTGTTCAATGAATGGGTTCAATTAATCATTTTTGGCATTATTGCTGTAATCATGTTCTTTACAGCAGCAACTAGCTACTGCCCACTATACAAGATATTTGGCATTAATACTTGCAAAACCGCCTAAAAACGAATCGTTTCATTGGATGTTTCTTTTTTTCCTTTTTTTGAAACTTTTTAGCGTCAAAAATATAAACTTGGTGGAAATTCTTTTTTGCAGCTTTTATTACGAAAATTCAGGACATATTAACTCGCTACAGATTTTTCTCTTTTTGGGTGTAAAGGAATATAAAATTGACAAAAAAAAAGTCTTTTGTAATATTTGAAAGTAGAACGATTATTATTGCTTTTAAAGTTGCGTTTAAGAAGAAAGAAAGGTGATTTAATTATATGTCGAAGCAAAAGCAGACATCTGCATTAGATTACAAAAAATTGGGCTTTAAATCTGGCTTAGAATTACATGCACAGTTAATAACTGAACACAAATTGTTTTGTCCATGTAAGGCTGAATTAAGGACAGATGATCCCGATGGGCATTACATCAGAAGATTTCGTCCGGTTTTAGGCGAGTTAGGGGAATATGATCGTGCAATGCTTATAGAGTTTGAAAAGGGGCATACTATTCATTATGAGGTGTATAAACAGTTATGCACCTATGAATTGGATGAAACAGAATAGCTCTGGCTATATGTTCAATAACTTGGGGCTATTCTGCATCACACACCGCCCTTTCCGGTTGACCAAGAAGCATTGCAAAAAGGCTTAATGATTGCGCTTTTGTTTAAGTGTACTCCCGTTTCTGAAATTCATATTTGTAGAAAAAACTATTTAGACGGAAGTGTTCCACCGGGATTTCAGCGAACTGCTTTGATAGGTTATAAAGGCCGACTTCCTCTGAAAGAAAAAGAAATTGAAATAACTTGGGTTTATTTGGAGGAGGATGCAGGTCGAAAATCTGACAAAACTGCCGGGAAAGATATTTTTTTCCGTTTAGACCGTTTAGGTGTTCCCTTAGTGGAGATTGTGACAGCACCGGAGTGTTATACTCCTCAAGAGATTGTTGAAGCGGCTAAGCAGCTTGGTATGCTTTTGAAAAGCTGTGGTTTAGTTCGTCGCGGTTTAGGCGCGATTCGACAAGATATCAATGTTTCTATAAAAGACGGTGCACGTGTGGAACTTAAAGGCGTGCAATTATTAGATATGATACCAGTAGCTGCTGACATGGAAATCCGACGCCAAATAGCTCTTTTAGAAATACGTGACGAACTGAAAAAGCGTGGTTTTCGTGACGGTGAGGTCAAAGATGCGCCAATCGATGTAACAAAACTTTTGAAGAAAACAAAAGTCAAATTTATCAACAAAGCACTGAAAACTGGTCAAAAAGCCTATATGTTGATTTTACCGAAGTTTAAGGGATTAGTCGGCAAAGAGGTGCAGCCAAATCGTCGCTTTGGTACCGAATTGTCTGATAAGGTTAAAGCTTTTACTTCATTACGTGGTCTTATTCATTCCGATGAAGATTTGAAAAAATACGGTTTTTCTAAAGATGAAATTGCCACCTTAACCAGTAAACTTCCAAATCCGGATATAGATGCCTTTGTTTTAGTTGTTGGTCCGGCTAAGGAGTGTCTTAAAGCGTTACGCTTTGTAACAGAGCGTGCTAATTATGCTATAATTGGGGTTCCAGAAGAAACACGTCATGTAAAAGATGATGGCACTTCTGTTTTTCTTAGAGAACTTCATGGAAGAAGTCGACTGTATCCAGATACGGACTCCCTTCCTTTAGTAATCGAGGAATCCTTAATTAACAAGTTGAAAGAAAACTTACCACCATATCCTTGGGAAATCATGGAATATTTGGCGGAAAAATATCAATTAAAGCCGCTGGTCACCGAACAATTGACCTTTAGTGGAAGACACCAACTCTTTGAAGAACTCGTTAAAATGGGAATCGACAAAAAACTCGCAGCCAACACCTTGACACAAACGTTTGCGGCACTAGAAAATGAAAAAATTGATGTTCAATCACTTACACCGCAAGAAATTCTTGAGATTTTCAAGTACTTTAAAGATGGGCGCTTTTCAAAAGAAGCAATTCCTGAAGTTTTAGCTGGCAAAGTCAAACACCGCGAATTACAGATCCCCGAGTTATTAGAGAAACTTGGTCTTAAAACAATAGACACTTCAGAGTTAGATGCATTAATCGAGCGTATTCTAGAAGAAAAGGACGACTTCATTAAACAAAAAGGAATGGATGCTTTTAAACCGCTTATGGGTGTTGTGATGAAAGAAGTACGTGGAAAAATTGACGGAAAAGTTGTAAGTCAGCGCTTAAAAGATAAATTGCAAAACTACATTGCAAGTGCTTCGTAAAATCAGCTGAAGATAAACGGAGGTTGTCAAATGTCGAAAAAAGGAAAAAAAAGTGAAGAAAAATATAGAGGATATCGCGAAACAAGCCTTGAATGGCTTAAAACACATAATCTCCAAACATGGGATACCGTCGAAATAACTGTTGGAAATACGACCTTAGAAGGAATCATCCTTCCTAGAATCGAATTAGCATCGGCAAATCATATTACCTTGAAATTAAAAACGGGTTATAATATTGGAGTGAACGTTTCTGATATTGCAGCCGTGAAAAAACTTGGCCATATCGAGGCGAAATATGAAATACCAAAGGTTAAAGTTCCCAAAACCGAAAAATTACCTTATATTCCCGTGTTGGGCTGTGGTGGAACTATAGCCGCACGTTTAGATTACCGTACGGGAGGAACTATACCCGCAATCACTCCCGAAGAGCTTTTTTCTCTCTTTCCTGAAGTGGCTGAAATTGCCCACGTAAAACCACGCTTATTATTTGAGCTTTTTTCAGAGTCAATTCGCTTCGAGCACTATAAAAAGGTCTTAGAGGAAGTTGAGAAAGAGATTAATGAAAATGGCGCAAAAGGCGTGGTCATCACCCATGGAACAGATACCATGAGTTATACAGCTGCCGCACTATCCTTTGGTATTGAAAACTTAAATGTTCCCGTAGTTTTGACAGGAGCGCAGCGTTCCTCTGATCGTCCTTCTTCAGATGCATTCCGTAATTTTTATGACAGTGTGCTAGTGGCGGCTCATAGCAATATTGCCGAAGTCATGGTCGTTATGCACGAAACGTCCTCAGATCTACGTTCCGCCGTCCATCGCGGAACCAGAGTACGAAAAATGCACACCAGTCGACGTGATGCTTTTCAATCAATTAGTATTCCACCATTAGCGTTCGTAACAGAAAAAAAAGAGATAAAATATACAGGTATTCCCTATAAAGCCATCAAAAAAAGCAACAAATCACAAAAAATTTCCATAAATCCACAATTTGAAGAAAAAACCGCACTTATATACTTTCATCCGAATTTCAATCCTGAAGTCATAGATTTTTATGTTGATCGTGGATATCGAGGGTTAGTTATTGCAGGAACAGGTTTAGGTCATGTGGGTACTTATGTCTTTAAGAGCCTTCAACGCGCCCTAGAAGAAGATATAGTCGTTGTAATGACTTCACAATGTCTTTATGGTCTCCTAGGAATGACAGTCTATGAAAATGGTCGGGATTTGTTGAAACTTGGGGTACTTTCTTCACACAGTATGCTCCCGGAAGTTGCCTTCATTAAATTAGCACATGCATTGGGACGTTTTAATGCTCTAGATGATGTTAAATCTTATATGAAGCGTAATATAGCGGGAGAAATGATCGATCGCGAAGTACTGCTACCTGATCGGTGGTCTTGAAACACAAGTTTTTTAAGTGTGTGCAGAAAATAGTGAAATGATGAAAGCTATGCTTAGAAATAATCAAAAACCTTTTAATTCTTTTCTTTTAAAGGAAAAAATGATTGCTTTTAGAGAGATGTAATAATAGAAGAATATTTAGCTACTTTTATAAAGTACAAGAAGATGTACAAAGTGATTAGCATTTGTTTTTTAAGTAATTCCGTTGGGCGATGAAATAATAGACTTTGTCGGCTACATTTTATACTGAAGATCAAATTTCGATTTTGACGGATTAATCATGAAGTAACAGAAGTGGTTACCTTGTCTGAACAAGAAAATAAGGAAATTAATGAAAAAAAAACTTCAGAAAAAGAAGCAAATCCGGAAGCTGTCTCTTATACACATCT
>WAPZ01000654.1 GCA_015520535.1 Candidatus Heimdallarchaeota archaeon | reverse complement strand
GTTCCCTTTGCTTCTAGTTCATTAGGTGAAATTTCTTTAATTTCGGTGAGGGAAATCCCCTTTTTAAGAAAAGCTTCCCGAGTAGCAGCTAGGTTTTCAACTTCGAAGACTAATTCTGGTGCATCTTTACCGATGTCTTGATTCCCTCCGTGATGTAGTGCTAATTTGCATGGTGTCGTGTCAAATTCGACCCATGATTCTCCTTCATATGAGTCTTTATCTTTTGGATAAGAAAGAGAAAAGCCAAAAATATCTCGGTAAAATTGAACCATTTTGTCCATATCTTTACAATAAAGAATCACCATCGTAAATTTCATTGATCTTTTTTTCCTCCTTCGTGTATTTACATGTGAGATGGAGGTACAACTCATTAAAAAAGATGTAACTCCCCATTAAAAAATTGTTTTTTTATTTTTCAAAAAGAAAGAAAAATGGCATAATAAAGAAGATCTTCATATTATAACTGATCCGAACATTAATGAAAGAGTGACGAACAGATTTTAAAGTGCCAAAAATGACAAAGTCATAAGAAAGATCTGCTAACATAGGAATATAATCAGAAGGATACAAGAGTATGTCTCAGAATAAAGAAGAATTCACTAAAGATACCTTAATTTCGTTTGTAGAAACGCCACCAGAAATTGCACAGTTAATGGTTACTTTAATTTCTCAAAAGAAGAAAAAAAACAGTTTAATCCTTGATACCGGTTGTGGGAAGGGTATTTTCTTAGAGGCACTACTTGAAGCGGGTTTTCAAAACGTTGAAGGGATAGAATTAAATTTTCAGTTGTTTAATTTTTGCAAAAAGAAGTTTCCACAGATCACACTATATCGTACCGATTTTTTAACGTGGAATCCCCCGAAAAAGTATGACGTTATTATTGGAAATCCGCCATATGCTCATTATAATCAGCTACCAGAATTTCAGCGCAAAAAAGTAGCTGAAATAACCAAAACTAAGGAATCAGATATTTATTATGCGTTTATTATTAAGGCAATTAATCTACTAAAAGAACGCGGTGAATTGATTTATATTGTTCCGTATGGGTTCTTATACAATACCTTTGCAAAAAATGTTCGAAAAAAACTCACACAAGAAGGATATTTAACGACTCTCATTGACCTTGATGAAATACGACTTTTCCAAGGTGAAAATCCCGAAACACTTATTTTCAAGTTTGTTAAAAATAGACAACGCAATACAGAATTAGATAAGGCTCCAAAACTTACAATTTTGAGAGTGAAGAGAATAAATGCAAAACCACATGAAATAAAGGTTAAAGCCTTAGAAGCCTTGTGTAACAAGCAAGATAATGATTTATTTCATATTTTTAGTCGTCAGACATTCAGTGACTTTTCCAACACATGGTCCACCCACCCACATTTTGAAATCGAACACTACGTGCTTCTAAAGGACGTAGCCTTTGTTGGAGTGGGATTAGTATCAGGTTACGACAGTGCATTTCGCATTAATACGGCGGAAGAAACGCAAAAATTTACGGATAAAGAAAAAAAAACTATTTTTAAGTTTATCAAAGCCGCACATTGCAAAGGTTATTGGGTCGATGGATATACGCATTATATTCTATTAGATGATCAGATATCTTCTGAACAAGAATTCAAAGAACACTATCCAAATATTTTTAAGCGTTTTCTTCCATTTAAAGAACAAATGAGTACACGTTATCTACCAAAGTCAAAAAAATGGTTTCAGTGGCAAGCATTAAGAAATAAAACAACGTATGAGAAATACCTTTCCGATCCAAAAATTTTTGTGCCCACTCTTGATCGAAGCAAAACTAATCGCTTTAGCATGAGCATGATAAAAGCTTTTCCAGCGGGAGATGTTCTTGCCATTATTCCACTAAAAATAAATCCATATTTCTTGCTGGGTTATCTAAATAGCAACTTTTTCAGAAATTATTATCTATCTAGTGGTGGAAGACGCGGCGGACGCATGGCTTATACACAAAGACTCATAGCAAACGTTAAAATTCCTGTAATGGACAAAAAAACCATTAACGGTATTATACATTACACTAAAAAAATAATTGAAGAGAAAGACCAATCATTACGGACTAAAATTGATGAATTAATTGAATCCACCATAACGATTATTTAAGTATACTTTTTCTCATTTCAGCTCGTATTTTTTTCTCTAAACGGAACAATACGTAAATTTTTGGCGCATTATCTTGGAAATGTTTAGAGCGGTAAATAAGGAAAACGATAACTAATAAAGGAAGAAGTACCACAACAAGTAATAAGTTGCCGGTAACAAGGATAAGGATGAGAGTACTTATGCAATATTTAAGAAGCAAATACACAAAATGAACTTTATCCTGTGGAATTATAAGAGTCAACGGTGTTATAGAAATAAGCATAAAAAACATTAATAGCATCAAAATAGGGGCAACATCTTCTATTAAACGTGGAATTATGATATAATTAAGGAGTTTTACTAATATCAATGGAATTAGAATGTCATTAAAAATGAAAGAAACAATAAAAAACGTGAGGAGTGAATGTTCTGTCACTATTGTCTTTATACCAGCCCTAGAATCAATTAGAAAGTCACGTAAATCCCCATACAAATTTCCTATTAGGTCAAGAGAAAAGAAAAGAAGTGAATACCATAATGCTATTACATAGTAATGTGGAAACGTTTGCATAAAAAATGAAGTTTCTGTTCCAGTCAAATACCAAAGGAAAAAGAAACTTGATATAGGAACAATCGCTAAACCACGAAATAATGACGCTAATACAATTTGTTTTCCTTTAAAAAAACCATATAGAATAGCAAAAAGGAAAGCCAATAAGAAAAGCGTGAAAATAACTACTATTTCTTGAAGTTTTTTTGTTTGCGATAAAATGATAGCAAGGAGAGCAAAAATCCCAATCTGAAATAAAAAACTACCTATAACGATTGTTTTCTTTTTTTGTATTATATAAGTCAAATATTGGCGCTTTTTCGCTCTTTCTTCATCTAACATATCTTTTTCGTAATGTAATAAGTCATTTAGAACAGTACTCAAAAATTGATGACTAAGCATCCCCAACCAAACTATTAATATGGTTAAAAAATCGATTTTTGTTTTTTTATCGCTAAATGAATTGATAAGTTGGGCACTACCAATTAAAATAAAAAAAATGTAAAAGGCTGAATAGGCGCGCATTTGTTGTAGGATTAATATCAATTTTTTGATCAAAATGTGTGAATGTTTTTTTGCACCGATAGTCGCTTTAAACAAAGAAAGCACCGTAGAGTGAATTGATTTTTACATTAAAGGAATTAAAAATCGAGGTTTCTACTGCGGATTGATACTCTTGTAATACTAAAATTTCATAAAACTCCTTTTCAAAGATGTTTGCCAGATTTTTTAGAATTTCACGGACAATTAGGGTTTTTTTATTTGAAATTATTGCATAAATGTAGTTATTACGAAT
>WAPZ01000653.1 GCA_015520535.1 Candidatus Heimdallarchaeota archaeon | reverse complement strand
ATATTGTGCAATATCATGAAACAATTCTTCATATCCACTCATGATATCACCCAAAACTTACAATCACTGCCCAATTGTTCCACTACCACACGGCTTTTATTTCCACTAAAATACTTTTGGAGTTTCCGAAATCCCCGAGAAAAAGACGTATGAGTTGTTCGAGCTCTTTATAGACATGGCTTTTGAAGGAGAAAGGAGTAATGGGACAATGGATGAAAGTGAGGAAGAGTTGTGCAAGGGGTTGTGTTCATCTTTATAACGAGCTGTAAAGTTGTATTGGTGAAAATGCCGGTGAAAGAAGGTAAGGGTTTGGTTGCTATAAAGATCTGGTGTGAAAGAGGAAGCAGAAGGCCTTGCGGTGGTGGGAGGAAGGTTTGACTGTATTGATTGCTGGCATGGTGGAGGTGAGGCGAATGTCGTCGACGGAAAGAAGGAGGAAGACGAGTGCTTCGGCGTGGGGAGTGGCGTGAAGAAGTGTGTTTATGAGGACAAGAAAGGGAAGGGGGGTGGAGGGGCGAGCTGACGAAGACTGCTGTATGTTGTCGATTCGTGTTTTTTTGTAGTGCGTACACTGACATACTTTTCCCTATGTATTTTTGTTAGTGTTTCGTTCCTTCCTTATCCCACAAGAGGGCACTAAGTAACCAGAGAGTCGGGTGGGCTTATAAATATGGAGACCCGTGATTAAAAAATGAATGTTTTTAAGCAGAGATTGGTATGATGTGTTGGTGATTGGGAAAGGTAGAGGGCGTTATTGGGGAGAATTTTTTTGCTCGTATCTGTAATAAGAATTGCAGTGCACTAAGTGGCGGTAGATATGCGATAAGTAAAAATATGTTTGTGTGTCGGTTTGTGTATATAAGAGCATGCATTCGTCAGTAGTAGCACTGGCTGGCGGCACATATTCCGAGTTAGACCATGTGCGTGCACTTCTAACGAAATGGGAAACTTTATATAAATCATCGTGAATTGGTACATGAGGAACAATGGAGAAGACAGATACCACGAAAACGATATTTGCTTCTACAAGACATCGCACAACAGAGGATGAAATGTCCAAAAAAGAGCCGTTAGAACCCCCTAGATTGGGTCGTCGTGAAAGCGAACCACATTCAACCGAAGTTTCCTACTTATATGACGTGCTAATGACAAATTTTTCGGAACAGCATCACACTTTATGGGACTTGCACCATTATTTTTTGTGGGAAGATGGAACGGAACTAGATCTACAATTTGATATTTCATTTTTCCTGAATTTCAAAATCCCTTTTTTATTACCCTCTTACCGAGCAAGCAATTTTAAGCATCGTGTTCCCGATGTGGTTATCAATGTATTATCACGAAGCACTTGGCGTAAAGATATTGGTGAAATACCAGATTTATGCTGTTATTTGAAAATTCCGGTGTATATTATCTTTGCACCCTACAATGTTGCCACCAAATTTTATCAGCCGCCTTTTTTGCGGGTTTATATACTGGATCAAGACACCGAAGCCTATAAACAAATTACTATACGTCATACCTGCATACAAAAAGATGGAACTATCGATTTTCGATATGTCGTTCAATTACCCGCACCTATTCCTTTCTGGGTTGGCTTGAGTAAGTCAGAAAAAAAAGGTCCGCAAAATCAAACGCTTTATCGCTTAGTCCTTATTGACCCGAAAACAAAACAACTTCTTGGAACACGAATTGAAAAGGAACGTATTGAAGCCGAAAAAGCCAAAGCCGAAGCCGAAAAAGCCAAGGCTGAAGCTGAAAAAGCCAAGGCTGAAGCTGAAAAAGCCAAAGCTGAAGCCGAAAAATATCGTTCTCTTTTAAAAAAACATGGGCTTCTGTAATACAAAGCGATATCTCTCATTCTACAAACGGGTTATTTGTAATCCAAAGCCATTACAAGACGTTATTTGTATATTCAATCCAACAATAGCTTTTTTAAAGCACCACATTTGTGGGTTTTGTCGGACGAGATCGCGTCGGCTAATTTTATCGGGCGGCTTGTTATGTTTTTGTTGGCGATTTTCGGCAAAAAAGACAATGACCAAAGTTCGGAATGAGGGATCTTTAGCGTCTTTAAGATAGTTTTTTCGCGAAAAAGGCCATAAAACTAAATTGGAAACTGAAGATACAGTCTTATCGGCATGGAAAAAACAATTATCCCCAAATCTGCTGAAAACTCCAAACTCCAATACATCATACTCGTTTCTTCGTGCAATATAATGTTTAACTTTCTAGGAGACAGTGCCTTCAATTGTTTTATTACCATTAACACATCCCTTACATACCGTGACATTGGTACCATAATCTTGTGTAAGCGATGCTCTATGCTAACCGCAGAGAAAAACCTCCCCGGTATTGAGCTCGCATACGTAATCTGTCCATTTGCTGAAGCTGGCATATATTCCAGTTTAACATCTCCTTCTCGTGGATCTAAAAACAAAAGAAGTGCATCCTCGATAACAGAACCTGAAGCATCCGCCATGGCATCTACACCGCCATGCTCACTACTGTCATTGTTTTCACTCTTAGTTCGCCGTACTATCTCATCAACAGTCTTCAATTCATCAATAAGCATCAAAAAGTAGCTTATAGTCTCTTTATTTTCGGTTTCTAAGTGTAGTGCTATTTTATCGCCTTTTCTTGGAATCATTTGCTCTACAGAAGATATAATAGTCGCATTTTCCTCCAAATCACACTTAATCTTAGTTCCCTCAATTAACGTAATCCTTACATGCGGACTTGCCAATCGCGAACGAACTTTGGACGAATAGGCAAGCGCGTGCTGAGCAACTACAAAGTCCTTTAAAATATACAACAACGTTTGAGGCAACTCTTTTGAAAAAAAGGCTTCACCAACATTTTCAAATTGCTCCAAACCACCCAACTTCAACACAAACCCATGTTTAACTTCATACTCTGTAAAATAAGAACATGGTATCTCGTACGCCATATACGGCGCCAAAAGTGGCGGTACCACCGTTCCACCTTCATATCCGTTATTATTCTCACTTAAATTCACTACCAATTGCCAACCATCACGATGTATTCTCAATCCCGCTGTAACATTCAATCCAACCTTCCTTAATGCCACAAAAATGCTATCAAATACTTATCTAAGCCTTTTTGAATCTGTAATCTTAAAATATGCCACATAATCCGTTGCATACCGCTTATAAACATCAGAAAAATCCGTAAAACCAGCTATGTCGGCAACCGTCGATATGGGTTCTGTCATCAACGAAAGCACACAAATCTCCGTTGAAAAAACCATATTCTGATCTATTAACTCAAAATAATGCAAATACTTGTCCGATGCACTTGAAAACACTGTAAACTCAATTTTTGCCCCACTATTTTTGCTCACTTTTTTCATTAATGATGTAAATGGCCTTATACTCTCTATAAATTGCCAATCTCCAACAAATTTCTGACCTATTTCTGGAGAACCTTTGTGAATAAAAGCATCAGAGACTTTCAACACTTTAAACCGCGTTAATTCCCCCTCTTTCCATTTAGCTACATTAGCATCATCATTTATCATCATATAATCACGTCGTGTCTCATACATCGCATACATGATCCCCTCTTCCGTCATAGTCACAGTAGATCGATATTCATATTCATACCCCCGCTTTTCCAACTTCAACGCACCCAAAATCTCAAAAAACGATAACCATACCCCTCTATAGAAAGAATAATGCAATAACTTTTCCCTTCGCTGAGTTCTATCCGTCTTTAATCGCTCCTTCAATGAATAAAACCCTATAATGTTCTCAATGTCCGTTGAAAATAAGTGATCTTCCTCTACCACACACATTGATCCACCGCTAACAGTAACTGCAACCGTCACCTTCTCTACCGAAATTACAAGCTCACTTGATCTTCCTCGTCTTCCTATTACTCGCAAATTATACTCTGAATTAGAAAAATCGCTTTTTTCAGACCCGCTAATCTCTAAAACAGCATCTTCCTTGTTACATTTTTTTAACTGCGCTAAAAACTGTTTAACCTTCTGACCGTCAAGTACAAATACTGACGGCTCTGATGTTATCTTATGCGGATATTCCACCTTCAAAAAAACATAATGGTTAAACTCAAAACTCACATACACCACAAAATGAAACTTATTCTCAAACATATAGATAAATGCCCGAGAAAATTGCGTTTTTTGTCCAATTCTCAACAATAAAATCATATAATCTCTAAGTTGCTTAGATGTTTTTACCTGAATGACCTCGTCCATTGCTTTAATTCCATCCTCGCATCAAAATCTTTTTCCTCCCACACCAAATTATATAGCCATACAT
>WAPZ01000652.1 GCA_015520535.1 Candidatus Heimdallarchaeota archaeon | reverse complement strand
GTATTTTATCAATAGTACTAAGGAAAAAAGCATTTGACTTAGAAGAGAAATTAGATTGTGATAAATTTAAAAAAGAACGAAGTATTCATGAATTTAGAGTATGGTTAGGAATTATCTCATTTTTTCTTATAGGTATTTGGTTAATATTTAAATCATTGTTTAATTAGAATAATAATTTTAAGATAACACTCTGGGCACTGTTTGATAATTTTGTGATAGATAATTATGAGGTGACCTACTACCTTCGAGGCCCGGAGGGGGAGGTGCTGGCGGAGTATGATGATGGGGACAATCTGCTTGCGGAGTATGTGTATGCTAATGGTCAGCGGGTGGCGAAGCTCACATCAGGTTCTGGCACGGCTATTTACCTTAACGACCACCTCGGCTCTGCGCGGGTGTTGTATGGGACGGGCTGGAGTGCCAATTATTATCCGTTTGGCGAGGTGGCCTCGCAGACAGGTTCGGATTCGGATACGCGGTATGATTTTACAGGACAAGAGCGGGATGCGGGCAAGGTGTTCCTGTATTTTGGCGCACGGTATTATGATCCGGAGATTGGGCGGTGGTTGAGTGTGGATCCGCTGAGGAATGACCGACCATGGGAATCATCTTATACATACACAGGTAATAATCCTATCATACGCTATGATCCTGACGGACAGTTTTGGGGGGCGATATTTGGAGCGGGGGTTGAATATGGAATTCAAGTGTTGAAAAACTTGTCGCAGGGGAAACCCTTAAATCAAGCACTCACTCAATTCGATAGGAATAGTATTATGGTAAGTGCTGTTGCCGGGGTATTTAGTGGTGGTCTATCTTCATTGGTAACAGGATATAAGGCTGGAAGAGCAATTTCAATGGTAGGTAACGTTGCTATCAATGTAACCGAGGGTCAAGTAAAAAACATTGCAAATGGAAAAGGGTTGTCTGGAATGGATGCTACTGTAGATGCAGGTTTAGGAGTACTATCATCAGTACTCGGGGATTTAGTGCAAGGGCAAGTTAAGAATGTTTTTGAATCCTGGGTAAAAAAAGCAAGTGAAGCTGGAGAGGCACTGACCAAAGCGGAACGTAAACTTGCGGGGACGAGGATGAATTCTAAAGCCTCGAGACAGACTTATAGAAAAAATCAGGCGAATGTTTCTCAAGCACAACAAAAGTTTGTTGAAGCAAGTAAGAAAGCGTATACTGCAATGACGCTTCAAAGTATTGGTGCTGATAATGCAATTGGAACAGCAACCGGCTCGGCCGTAAAAATTTCTATTAAAGAGTTAGTTGATGACAATACGAATAAATGATACACAGGAGAAATCTATGACTAAACGAATTTTTAAGGTAGATAGAAATATTCATTTAGCTCCTAAAAAGGAATTGAAATACATAATTTTTTTATTTTTGATTATAGTATATCTATTCGTTGTAGTTGAATTATTATCAAAAGATCAAATTGAATATCTTAGGGGTCAGGGAAAAATCGTTTATGGATTATTTATGATTTTCCTTGCTAGACTTTTTACGATTAAACAATGGATGGATAAGTACAAGGAAACTCTGAATTTTCTTTTGGGTTCGGTGCGTTTTGATTCCTTTGTGGCCGTGAGTATACTGAATATTCTGTTAGATTTTTTCATTCTGTTCTGTTTATTTTTCTGGATAGATATCGAGAAAGTATCCTTTATTCCAGTCACAGTAGCGGGTGTTGTATATTTGTTAATGTTTGGTTTCGCCTTTTTAAAGCAGGTATTTTCAACTAAAAAGACCAGAAAACAAGAATATTAATGTTTAACCAATTGGGATTAAAGAATATTGAAAAATTACCCAAAAGGAGCAAGATTGTGAGGCGGTCATTGGGCTGGGTTATTTAGTAGCTTGATAGTATCGAATTGTAACGGAGATCCCGCACCGTGGCAAGATCCGGAGATTGGGCGGTGGTTGAGTGTGGATCCGCTGGCGGAGCAATATCCTTCTTTTTTGCCCTATATTTATGCTGGAAATAATCCCGTTAATTTATTTGATCCAAATGGAATGGAAATACGGGGAAATAGCGCAGATTTGGCTGTAGCGGCTAATCTTATTAATGAAGCAATAGGTGATAAAAATATTGAAAATGCTAAAGTAACGGTTAAATCGAAGCAGGTGGAAAAAACCGG
>WAPZ01000651.1 GCA_015520535.1 Candidatus Heimdallarchaeota archaeon | reverse complement strand
TAGATGAAGAGGAGTAAAAAGCAAAAAATAAAGGAGTAGAACGGTTTATTATCCAATATAAGTTATTATTTTTTTATTTTATGATTCTTCTTTGAAATATATTAGAGAGAAAAGAGCGTGTTATAATTATTGCTTGAAAAGGCTCCGATTTCACGGTAATTTTTAGCCAGAATAAAGAGAATCTCGATGGCTTTTGTACCATTTGGTGGAATTTTGATCAATGTTTCATCGAGACCGAGATTCACACCCATGAAATTAAAGTTTTGAAGGTAGATTTTTGCTGTCAGCATTTTTGTAAGGATCACAGCACCGATTTGATATTTATTTCCGCTTTTTTGGTGGGATACAAATGCATTTTTTGTAGATAAGGTATGATAAAATTGATAATTCTGTGAATGAAAGACATTGAGGATATTTTCGTCCAGATCACCTAGATAAAACACATCATTAATTGTTTTTGAGGTATTTAAGGAGGCAGAAACTTCAAGGACGCATTCACGCCACATTCGAGAAGTATTGACGAGCTCGATTTGAATTAAAAGAACGGGTGTTTCGGGAAGTGTAAGATAATTGGTAATCAATTTCAACCCATTTAATTGAGTGTCGTATTCAAATCCACTGGTTTCAAAAGAAATTCCACGCCAAAGTCCTTTTTGAATGATTTTTTCTAAGTAGGTGAGTTTGAGGAAATCTTGGTAATTCCATGTATTTTTAGTTCTTAGAAAAGGGCCAATTCCACCATAATATTTATTGAACCACAAAAAAGGCTTTACTTCGGGATAAAATGTTGATAAGTAATTTTTTTCTGGTTCGTCGATGGTGGACAAATGAAAAACTCTGGCAGCAAATGTGTTATCCGCTTTAAATACTAAGAATCCATTGTTAATTTCTTGAAAAGCTCTGTTGTTTTCTTTGACTTTTTTAATTGAAACATTTCTTGTTGAATCATACGTAGCAAGGCCAATGATATGATTATAGATTTTGGTACCCGTATCTAAAGTCAAATATCCGACGTGAATCTTTTTCTTAGTATTTTTGGCTTTAATCATTATCTTTTCGTGAAAATGACGTTTTTTATGGCATTCAAAATTGATTTTAGTCGGTTCTATAGGAAGGTCATCAAATTTCAATGTCATGGTTCCTTTAAAGGAGTTTTTCCGAAATACATCAATTGCAACCATCATATGATCATGTTGCTTGTCAAGTAGTAAGCCAGAGACAATGTTGTCTTTTTCGCTCTTTGTAACTCCTACCTTAATCATATTTTCAGCGAATATTGATTGATAGGAATAAAGGTCTTTATAATTGAAGTGCTTCATCCATTCTTGTTGAATTTCATGCCAATCTCCAGCAAACACAACCCAAAATTCTGGTGATGCATGGATTTGATTTTTCTTCAAAGTATCGGTGTGTGTTTCCAGCCATATGCGATGTTCTTCTGCTTTTATTGTTTTATAGGAATTATAGTCAAACAAATATCCGACAAATAAATTTTTCTTGATTTGAAAGGCAATCCATCCTTCATTAAAGCGTGAGGGGTCTGTACCTAAGGTGGGGGTGTATTCATGCATGTTAGTCTTAAAAATTCCTTTCCTTAAGGGCATAATGAAATTTTCCATGGGTACACTCCATTTTAAACGTAGTCGTGTTAACGTTCCAATGTTTTCAAACGTTTTTTCTGTTTCATTAATAATTTTAAATTGAGCCATAATTTTTTTGCCAAAATTGGGTATCTTGATCCGTCTTACAATTTTTAAGCCTCGTTTGATTGTGGAAATGCCAGAGCTTTCCACAATTATGCCATCGTCTTGTTGAATTATGATATGACGGAGTAGTTTCGAATAAAATTCTGAGCCTTCTTCATCAAACGGATAGCCTATATAGGGCCAAAGGCCAAAAGTTGTGATGTTATGGTGTTTGTCTTCGATGATAACCGCATTTTCATCGACAATGGGGTTTTTATCAATTTTAACGCTGATGTCCTCGTTTTCAATATACAATGTATTGTTAATCTCAGCAAATAAAGCTCTAGGTTTGGCAAAAATCAAAATCGGAATCTTTTTTTCTAACAAGAGTTGTTCTTTGTCATTAAATGCTTTGACCAAGATATAATCCGTTTTACTTTCAGTTTTTGCTATCTTTGCTGGTATGGTAATAGTTTCACCGGGTTTTCTTAATGTTAGTTCTTTTTTGCTTTCAGTGAGAAGGACATCTGATGTACCTTGTAATTCTAGTTTGATGTCTAAGTCTTTATCAAAGTAATTTGAAATTTGAAGGGGTATCTGGATTGTACAATCCGTTTTGCTGTGAAAGGGTTGGGGAATCGTTTCAATTTCAATAGTTTTTTTTGGGATTTTACCAATGGTTAGCGGTATTTTCATCCCATTATATTCAATATTAAAAGTGATTTTTGCGGGTGTGTATGCTTCGGGGTATTTTTGCGTGTCTAAAGCTTCAGCATTGGGAAGTATGGAAGCTTCGGCGGTTATTTCCTTTTTTTGATTTGCAACTAATGTAATAACGGTTTCTTGTGGTGCGTGAACAATTTTTATCTCTTTTGCGGTAGATCGGCGGAGATTGAATTTCTTTTCTTTTTGCTCCATATTAGCAATTTTTATATGGATAGGAAATTTTTCTACACTAATAAATCCTTCTGATTTTGGTGTTAAAGCTTTAATTGAGAGCTTTTCTGATTCGATGTTCAATTCAAAACCAGAAATTAGTCCCACACTTCGATCTATCCATACTTTCAGAAAGTTATTTTCGTCAGCGTGAAAGAAATATTCGTAGATTTCCATGCCATTTAGAAATTCTTCATCAACTTCTTGGGTGATTTTGGGCTTGAAAATGTCATACCAGCAATATTTTTGGAAAAATTCTTGAAATAATGGATAATTTAGGATTTGGGGAATATAATTTTCCATATACACGGACGTTTTTGGCCGCCATTTATATCCTTGCCTTTTATAGAGAGGCATGGCTTTTAGATTACCACCCCACGTATGTAATGAGATAAAACGTGCATTCTTTTCCACTGCCAGTTCAGTAGCTTTTAAAAGTAGTGCTTTACCAAAGCCTTTCCCTTGATAGGAGGGGTCAACGCCCAATAGCGCAACATACCATGCATCGGGCAAAATAAAACTTTTATTGATGAAACAAAGGCCAACAATTTTGTTTTTGTCATCAGGTGCTACGGCTACAAAATAATTGCTGAGGTCTTGGTCCTTATAGTTTTCTTCAATCCATTCTCCAGTGAAAACAAAACTTCCGCCAAAGCCACCGGGCCAGCTTTCTGGATCATTAAAAGTATTAAAACACCGAGCTAAGGCCTCAAAGTCCTCTTTTGTTGTCCTTAGCTTACGAATGTATTGTAATTGCGGTGTTTTCGGACAAATCACCTTAATTGAAGTTTTTTTTGTCATCTTGTATACTCTCTTCTTATTTTATTCTTGTGTTTTCTAATTTCAGTTAATCTAGGAACGTCAAGCCTACGCAGTTCGTTAAATTCCATTAGAGTCAATTGTCTTTCGTTCTTTGGTTATCGTTTTTTTTATTGAGGAAAAGTATGATTCTATGTCCAAGTGTGGCTTTATGATATATCTTATCCTTTATTGAACGTTTTTTGAGTCTTTATATAAATATGTTGCCATTAGAACTGAATATAGTTGATTCACACCACATATGACGAAAGAAAACGTTAAATACGGTTGTCTATCCTTTTTCAAAATTATGTGTGTCTTTTTATGAGATTTCGTGCAAATATTTGTTTTAATGCTATATTGTAGCCCCATTTATAATG
>WAPZ01000650.1 GCA_015520535.1 Candidatus Heimdallarchaeota archaeon | reverse complement strand
TTATAGTAGTATGTTCAAGCAGTTCTTTTATGTGTTTTCTTTGTTGTGCATTAGTACCTTTGTGATCAAAAATAAAATACTTTAAATTTGGTGTTTTTTGGAAAATTTGCTGGAGTAAATCGGCATCAATGTCCAAAATATGATATTTTGGTATGAGATGCGGGAAGGCAAAATTTGTTTGGAGAGAAATATTTGTAAATTTTTCATTATAATGGCGACCACCAATTCCAATAGCAATATTAAGTTGCACTTCTTGTTCTTTATTCTTGAAATACTGTTCTATAGCCTCTATAAGCGCGTCTGCTACCACAGCTGCAAAACTCGGATCTTCCCATTCTTTTTTTGTACTTCCTAACTCAATGAACATCGCTTGTGCATGATTGAGTTCTGGTCCGTGATGTGTAGCTTCATAGGACACTTGAAATTTGTCTTCAAGCCCATGCTGTTTCGTATATTTTGTTAAAGCCCGTAAACTCAACAATTCCAAATAAGGGATACCTCGGCAGATTGTTCGTGCTTTTCCTCCTGCAGTCGCATCTTTCCAGTTTCCCGGGGTGTGAACGGTAAAACTGGGAATTCCGGATTCAGCGGAGTGTTTTGATAAAAAAACAATAAGTGGAGTTTTTAGTTCTTGATCAATATTTTCAGCAAAAATCGTTGGCACATCGATTGTAACTAGTTGAATGGGAAAATCATTGTGAGTATAAATGGGCGCATCATGAAACAAATTTTCCGTTTTAATGAAGACGTCTTTTTTTAAAAGGTTGTTTCTAATATTTATACTGGCTTCGTCTTTTGTTGACGCAATTAAGGTCATTAAAAACGGCTGTTCGGATAAATGCTTCATTTTAATCCCAATACTTCTTAAAAAAAGAAAATATAGTTTTAAAGAAAATAAAGAAAAAAGAATTAAACTGATGTTTTTCTCAATTGTAAGAATTTTACTCTTTTTCCGCAAGTTTTTTTAATGCAAGAGCTTCGCGTTGTGCTTTAGCAATTAATAGCGGTAGCGTTTCTTTAGTCGGGTATTCAATGAATACAGAAAGATTGATGGCTTCTTGATGAGCTTTGGCTAATAATGTTGGTAGGGTTTCTTTTGTGACATAGCCAATGTAGACCGCTAAATTCAATGCGTAGCTTGCTGCGGTTTGGAGATCTTGAAGTGTTTTTTCTTCGTCGATTTTGAGGTATTTTCCTTCAATTATGTCTCCTTCTGCATAGACAACATCTATCGTAAGCCCAACTTGGAATGGAAAGATTTCTAGTCGTTTTAAGGCATTAGCATGTTCTTCTTTTACAACTTCGCCTGCTTTTACAATTACAGTATCTTTGGGGATAGTTATTTTTCCTTTTTCAATTTTTGTTGGAATACCAGCGCGCTGTAATTCACCTAAAATAGGACCGGGATTTAAGCCTGTATTTCCAGCGGGAACAACTATGTCATTCGGGGCGACTTGTCCTGGCTTTGCGGGTACAGCTACTTTTTTTGCGTCGAGTAATTTTTGCACTTTAAAGGGGTTGTCGTTAGTGAGGAGTATGGCTTTTGAACCCGTAATATACGGTTCTAATTTGTCAATATTCGGGTGAACATCCTTAACTTGCTCTAGTGCGAGACGTTTAATTGTGTTTTTAGCAACTTTAATGACGACTTTTCCTCTCAATTCTTTTCTGATGTCTTGAAGACCTTTAGAACTAAGGCCTGTTAAGTCAGCCAATGCGATGACATTGTAGGTTTTTAATAAGTCTATAAGCTCCTGAATTAAGCGTTTCTTTCTCTTTTGAGCGTCCCCTCGAGGAACTTGAATCACGACTGATGCCATTGGTACCACGTCTCATTTTTTCTTTTACTTAATGTTCAGTATACTTTTTACGGTTGTTGATATAATACTCATTTAATAGAATACAACAATTTAAAGGGATAACTATGAAGAATAACAAAGAATGACGCTATTTGACTCTCAGTTTTCGAACTTATAAAATATTATGCACGAAAGAAAAGAGAAAAGGGAAAAGTGAGAGGAAGTGCGGCTAGTTTTGGTTAGTCTAGAAGCTTTTTTAACTCTGATACGAGTGAAGTTATATCTTTTTCTTCTTCTTTGAACACT
This sequence comes from Candidatus Heimdallarchaeota archaeon, assembly GCA_015520535.1. Taxonomy (GTDB): domain Archaea; phylum Asgardarchaeota; class Heimdallarchaeia; order Hodarchaeales; family S146-22; genus S146-22. The sequence continues at coordinate 376 of WAPZ01000650.1, read as the reverse complement.
TCAGGTATTTTTTCTGCATATCTTCTTAATACACGGATTGCCAACCCAAGGGAGTGTGTTTCTTTAGAGGCACCAATTAAAATAAAGTCTTCGGCATTTGCTAAAATAGTATATCCCAGTTCACCACGTACTACAACTTCCCATAATTTTCCAGTTTCCATTTTTTCAGATACCATATTTCCAGTATTTAATACGGCAGCACTTAATGCTGAAAATAGATCGGGATCGGCATTGGTTTCTGAAAAAAAAGCCACGGACATTCCGGTCTTTGTAACTAATGCTAAGGCTTCAAGATCTGCATATCGCACTATTTCTTGAAGGAGTTTTATTAATCTTCGCTTTTGTTCGGCAGTTAATTGGAATGACATCTTAATAC
>WAPZ01000649.1 GCA_015520535.1 Candidatus Heimdallarchaeota archaeon | reverse complement strand
TCAGCTGTGCAATTCAAGAGTGAAGAGCTATAAATTAAAGGTGAAAGGATAAATGACTTTACAATTAATTGTACGTATTGCGGGAAGAGACTGTCGTGGAGATCGTTTAGTTCCTTATGCGATAAATAAGATTAAGGGCGTCGGTATACGCTATGCACATATTGTATGCCGTGCTGCAGATATACCACCAAATGTACGTCTTGGTGAACTGACGGAAGAAGAGATAATGCGTTTGGAAGATGCGATTCTTAATCCACAAAAATATTCCATTCCGCCATATCTTTATAATCGACAAAAAGATCCAGAAACAGGCGAACATAAGCACGTAGTAGAGAATGACCTAATTATTGCACACAAATATGATATTGATCTTCTCAAGAAAACGCGGTCATACCGTGGCATTCGTCATGCACTTGGCTTAAAAGTCCGCGGTCAAAGAACAAAATCGACTGGTCGTAAAGGAACCGCCTTAGGTGTTAAAAGGAAAAAGCGATAAAAGAATTAAGTAAGTAAGAAAGATGGTGCTGTCAATGGGAGATCCACGAAAATTTAGGAATAAATTTAAAGGACCACGACACCCGTGGAACAAAGTCCGTTTGCAAGAAGAAATTGTATTAGTTGGAAAATATGGTCTTCGAAACAAACATGAACTGTGGCGAGCACAAACCATTCTCAGTCAATATCGAACTCGAGCACGCCAACTCTTAGCCTTACCAGAAGAAGAACGTGAAGCTCAATTAAAAGTGCTAATTGATAAGCTATACAAATTAGGTGTCTTGCCATCATTAGAAAGTTCGGTCGATGAAGTTCTTTCACTCACAGTCGAAGATTTTCTTAAACGCCGCTTACAAACCATGGTCAAAAACCTTGGTCTAGCGAGTACCATTCATCAAGCTCGCCAATTAATCGTTCACGGTCATATTGCCATCAAAGATCGACGAGTTACCATTCCCAGTTATCACGTAAAACGTGGAGAAGAAGATTTTATTAATTATGCACCCGGTTCACCCTTTTTAGACCCGAATCATCCTCTTCGTAAAAAAATGGAAGAATCGACCGGAACTTCAGCTGGTAGTTCGTCAGGTGAGTAAAGGAATCTCCTTTACTACGTTTTCATCTTCTTTTTTAACCACTCTAGGCTTTTGAAAATGTAAAAGCATATTCAAAGACGGCTGCATTTTATTTTTCACTATTTTTTCAAGTAATACCTTTGTAATAGCAAGATGGTATGGAAAATAATTCACGGTTTTAGCGTCTTGAAGGAGCTCTTCTAAAATATATGATATTTCTAGTTCTGTTCCGCGAAGATGACGATAATAACTCGAAGCTCGAAGATTTTTAAACCGTCGTCCCAATAAATATATTGCGGCTCCTTTATAAAAGGGAAGTCGTTCGTAAAATGGATTTGACAGCAAATTTAAGTCAATTTTACCTATTCGGGCGAATTTATATCCTTTCCTTTGAAGTAAAACCTTCATGTCGTGAAATAGAGCGGCAACTACTTTTTTTCCAAGTGGCAATGCCAATATTTTTCCAATAGGTTCGCCAGTTACAACAGACAAGGAATTAAATGTAGCGGTAATTGCGGCTTTAGTATATTCATAACGAATTATCTCAGTTTTATTTTTTAAATGGCAGTTTATTTGACTTCTTTGCAAAATTTGAAGGGTTTTTAATTTTTTCGGAGGCGGCTCCATATATGGAAACCCGACATATAAAGGCCCCTCAGTCATCAAACGAATAGCACCAACATCAACATGCTTCACGCTAAAAAATGCTAATCCACGCAATATATTAAATGACTTTTTATCACGTGGAGTTAAAATCCAATCTAAGCGGCCGTTCTGAAGAAATACTAATGTTGTACTCTTTAATAGGTCTAATTTGCGACGTAATGCATGTATGAAATTCTTTGCTGTATTTAACGTGGTTGCAATGATAAGTACATCAAAATGCTTTTCTTGGAGTGATTCTAAATATTCTTCTGTGAGAATAATATTTTGCCGTGGAAAAGGTATTTCTTTTTTCATTTGCTTGTACTGAAAGAAAAGGCCACGTTGAACCAATAAAGACCGTTGATTTTCATTCTTTACAATTAAATTCGGCAAAACCACTCGTTCAATTAATTTAACAGCAAAATACGTTCCAAGTGCGCCTAACCCTAAAATTCCAACCGATACGTCCTTCACATGTTCATGTTTCATTCTTTACACCAAAATTAATCACTTCTTAAT
>WAPZ01000648.1 GCA_015520535.1 Candidatus Heimdallarchaeota archaeon | reverse complement strand
GGTACATAGTCCTAAAATTAGGACTATGAGTCCCAACTCGGCTGATGTGGATGAAGCATCGTAAAAGATTAATTGAATTTATAAAACTGCAACGAAAACACACGCGGTTTAAAACACATTTGAATCAGCCCCCCAACTGTATTCAGTGTGCTTATTTTAATGAATGCTATAAAAAATATAAAACGTGCCCGTGGTTTAAAATACCCGTCGAGGAAGTATGGCAACGAACTAAAAATTATGCCGAATCTCATCCCGAAGATAAAAAAATGAAATTTCGCTTACAATTAATCTTTAATGAATCCGTCATTGATGAGTTAAAGGATTCACAAGAGCTCCATCAAGACATCTGGAACGACTTACAGCAAATCTATCCACTAGCACAATGTGAAAACTGCGGCTACAATGAAGAACCGCCTTTTACCTCATTAGACTGTGCAACCTGCGATAAACCAGTAGAAATGTGCACGTGTGCGCCGCCATGCTTACCTAAATGCCCCCGTTGCGGTGATGTCCTACGAAATTCGGAACATATTATCCATTCTTTTGCTGATCAATTGCCACGACGCTTTAAACAACTTAAAAAAGCACTTAAATTATTTCCCGTCACCTGTGATGTCTTAACAAACGAAAAACTATTGCGAACCTTCATGTTTTGGATTTATGATCTCAACATGGAATTTGATTTAGATATTTTTCCAGCAAATGGACATACACATATAAATCCACCGTCCTATAAGAAAAAGTCTAAAAACAAAAAGGACTGAAGATAACTCCTTAAAACTCAACTCAATATATTTCTACCAATGTAGAAAATCCCAAAAATTACTTTTTTTCTTTTTACCATTTGTATGCTCAATTTTTTATAAAAGTAACGTTTCTTTCTGAATCTATTTTAGAATTAAACACTAAAATAAAAAGTAGAGAAGAGAATTTGTAATTCATCACGCTTTTTCTTTTTTTTCACTGATTAATACATGGCTTCATTGTATCAAGAAATGCTAGGTTTTTGTCTGTTTCCATTTTTCTGCATGGCTCGAAAGAACGCCACCCCTAAAGTTAGACAACTCATTATAATGGCGATGGTACTTAGAAAAATGAAGATGATTGTTATGAAGAGAAGTGGGATTTCTGATTCCGCGGCTTTAATATCCTTGGAAAAAGCTAAAGCTGTAATGAACATGATTATCAACCCCAAAATGATTTCACCGAGCCAGAGGCTATTCCATAAGTGTGCGGTGGGAAAGTTATCGATGAAAAGGAAAATACCGACAATAATAGCAATGGCAACGAAAACGGCAATTAAAAGTGTTAAAATGGGTTCAAAAGGAAAATATTGGGAATTAAACATGCTTGAGAAGATTACACGTGTAAAGATCAATACAATCGCTGCAGCCATACTGACTCCAGACATCGAGACCTTGATACGATTATATCCCATCACCTTCAAATAATAGCTGATCATACCAAAAATCAAAAATAAGAGTCCAATCAGTTGTGCCAGCGGATCTAGAAACAGAAGCATGCCAAAACAGATAGCAGCTGCAATTATAGGAGTATAAGGATACAATGGAACCATAAATGGCCGTTCTAATTTTTTTCTTTGTTTTCTAGAGGCTAAAACAGACAAATTAACCATACCAAGACTCACTAAAAAGCCAAAACTAGTCAAATAGGTGACACGATCTATATCACCTGTCACAGTAATTAATAAGATAACAACACCATTAAAAAGGATGGCAATCCATGGAGAATTGTATTTATAATGTAATTTACTCAAAACATGCGGTAAATTTTTATCACGGCCGAGTGCGTATGCTATCCGTGCTGACGCTATTATTGAAGCGTTTAATGAGGTTAATGAGGCTATGATTCCACCGATTGCTAAAATGGTATAGCCAAAATCTCCAATTGCGTTTCTTGCGGCATCCATCAGTGGTGTGGGTGTTTGAGCTGCGGTTTGATAGGGCAGTAAACCGGTAACTACCGTTACTAAGGCAATGTAAATGCCCATTGTAGCCAGGACACTTAAAATTATAGCACGTGGTATGGTTTTATGTGGTGTTTTTATTTCCTCAGCCATGGTTGCAATCACATTAAAACCCATATAGGTAGAAAACACAAAAGAAAGTGCAAATAAGACACCAACAGGACCTGAAGGTAAAAAATTCATATAATATGACATATTAAGATTAAAAATTCCCGTGACTACTAAAAATAGCATGGTTCCACTTAAGACAAAGGTTAAGATTACTTGGGTTTTTACTGCCCCTTGTGCACCAAATATATTAATAACAATGAAAATACTAGCAATAAGAAAAGCAATCGTAATTACGGGAATTTTAAAGGGAAGAAAACTGACAATTGAATAAGCAAACCCGAGGGCACTTAACGCTGCAAGAGCAACATTTCCAAACCACATGGAAAGCCCAGCAAAATAAGCCCAAAAACCTCCAAAGCCCTCTTTTACATACGCATACCCACCACCCGTGGTCATCCAACTGGTAGCCAATTCTGAGTAACTAAGACCAATCAATAAGGCAATTATACCTCCTAAGATAAATACAAAAACGGCAGCAGAGCCCGTCATACCGATAACTCGACCTGTAATCAAGAAAATGGGAGCACCAATAGTAGCACCCGTTCCGACCACGGTAATGTCAAATAATCCCACCTCACGCTTGAAAGTCTGAACTTTTTTTGTCTCTGCATTCTCTGCCATCGACATCTCCTTCAAATATTCTACCACAAAAAATCAATATACCCCAAAAAAAAGCGCCATGTCACAGCAATCAATTTTTGAAGGAATCATTACTTTTTTTACTGCGCTCTACCAAAAGTAAATTTATCTTTAGTCACACACCACTATCATAACCTCACTACTAGTCTTTTTTAAACTCTTTTGTTTCGTGTAATTCTAATATTTAAAGCACAACAAAAAATGGTTTAACGACAAACGTCGTAATAAAGAGGGAACAACAACGGAAATACTACCAAAAAGCTGAATTAAAAAAATCATTTCATGTGTTTTTCCTAAAAATCTTGATTATTAATCAGATTATATGTAACGGACAGCGGTTGATCAAATAAAATCACATTTGAGAACTTTTTAAACCAAAAATGGTGAAATTAATGATATTTCTGAAAGCAAAGCAATTAGCACGAATATTTTGCATTGAAATTCTTCTTTTTCTCATGTTCTCATCGATTTTGATGAGTACATTTTCATTAACGTCTTATCAAACTCAAAACACACAAAGTTTGACCTATGCTCAATCTACTGAAAACATTTCCGTTACTAATGCGGGAAATCTTTTAATACTAAGTGATTTCAACCTCACTAACTCACCCTTGGTAATAGACTCTAATGAAAGCATTTACAACATGAATTTAGGTGAAAAAAAAGAATTAACTTTCAATTTTTCCATTCTTTCGGCACAAGACTCGTGGAAAGAAACAAGCATCGAAATACGCGGTCCATATGGTGGCATTGAAAATGGTGGTCGTCTTACGCTGGGGAACAATGGTATTACAAATGTTACCAGAACAATTACCTTTTGGACAGGAGACGTTACGGGATTTACATGGCTGAAAATCAGTGGTACAACCCAAAAAGGTAATCAAATTATTAAATACTTGCTTATTAATATAACTGCACCGCAAAACGAATCCAATTCTAACAACGAAGTTGCTTATTTCGAAGTGGGACCTAAAAATGCGAAACTTTCCGAGCAAGGATATTTTCTCATTAAGCTAACTGATTCAGACAAAATCAGCACCGCACGTACCATCCTCAAAAATAATGAAAAGAAAATTGTGACCGGTGTGGTAGCCTTCAGTTGGGGAGGTTTTAACGTTGATTTACAAAACAAACGCCTTTGGACTTGGCATCTCGCCTCCAAATCCGTTCAATTTGCTGACTTTACTGTTGAATTATGTGATGGCACTCCACAATTCGTCGAAGAAAACGTATTCGAATGGATCCACTCCCAAACACGTTTTTGTCCATGGAGTTGGACACTAATTCGAGAAGTTACCACTCAAGAAATCCAAAATCTTCTTAAACAAGATACTAAGCCACCTCAAGTCACTACATTCACCAATTCAACGGATAAAAACGAGATAACTTACAAGCTAACCGCAAACGATAATCTCGGCGTTATCAACGCAACCCTTTTCATCACAACACCCAACCAAACCTCTCATTCACTTCAAATGCAACCACAAGGAAATGGCATTTTCACCCTTTCTTTGCCACATTCTCAAATATCTCTTATTGAAAACCTTTCTTTTATGGTATTCGATGCTAATAACCATTTTACCACTCTTATTACTGAACATACACCCACCAATCTTCTACCACCAATCATTACCTTAGCATTAATCACAACGGGATTGGGCGCAATTGGGGCAACACTGTGGTGGATTAAACGACTCTATAAA
>WAPZ01000647.1 GCA_015520535.1 Candidatus Heimdallarchaeota archaeon | reverse complement strand
GCTATGAATACATAAAAATAAAAGAACACAAGTGGAAGTATAGCCTATGAAGATAGTGAAAAGGAAGGCTGAAAAGACTGAAAGAAATTTAAATCTGCAAATTAATTAAAACTTGGAACGTAGATGAGATATAATTTAGTTTATATGTAGGAGGCTTCAGATCTATGGAAACTTATATTATAGAAGGTTTGACAGCAGTCGTTTTAGTGAGTTTAGTGAGTTTTGCTGGCGCGTCAACGCTAGTACTGCAAAAATCACTGTTAGAAAAAACGATTATGTATCTCACCGCTTTTGCGACTGGTGCATTATTGGGAGCGGTATTTTTTCACTTATTGCCAGAAGCAATCGAACAGCAAGGAACATATAATCAGTTTATCGCCAGTTTGGTGCTGATTGGAATGTTATTTGCTTTTATTTTAGAAAAAGGCATTCATTGGCATCACCATCATACCCTTGAACATAAAGGTCTACCAGGTCAAAACGCAAATATGAAAGTGATAAAGCCCTATGTTTACAATAATCTCATTGGTGACGGCTTACACAATCTAGTTGACGGTTTAACCCTTGCGGTAGCCTTTTTTACTGGAACGAGTCTCGGAATTATTATCTTTATATCCATACTTATTCATGAGCTGGCACAAGAATTTGGTGACTTTGCAATTTTAATAAAAGGTGGCTTGACCCCAAAAAAAGCCTTAACATTTAATTTTCTTTCGGCGTTAACGGCCTTAGTCGGCTTTATAATAGGAATTATCCTTGTTTCGACACCCGCTTTTCTAAACTTAATAGTGGCACTTATTTTACCTTTAGCCGCTGGTAACTTTTTATATTTAAGTGCAGCAGATCTGATACCAGAACTACATGAGGAAAAAAATCCCAAACTATCACTTATCCAATTAATCTTTGGTATACTTGGTGTCTTTATCATGTATCTCTTAACGTTCGTTGAACTTGCCTAATTCCGTTATACCGCACCCATCATGAATGTAACACCCAAATAAAATAGATTTTAAGATGAAATGGTGAAACCGCATGAAATATCTTAATTCACTGAAATCAAAAACTAAAAATCAAAGTTCAGCTAAAGACCATCTTAAATATAGAAATTATATCCGAGATATTGTTCTAGGAGCAAATGATGCGTTAGTGTCTATTTTTGCTTTAGTGATCGGTGTGGTTGGCGGTGGTCTCTCCTCCTATGATATTTTTATAGCCGGAATTGCCGGTACAGTGGCGGGTGCCATTTCAATGGCCATCGGTGAATATATCAGCACAAAATCACAAGAACAAATTTATGATGCAGAAAAACGCCGCGAAAAGGAACACATCAAGCATTTTTTTGAAGATGAAAAAGAGGAACTTAAAGAAATGTATGCAAAAAAGGGTTTCAGCGGTGAACTACTCGAACAAATTGTTGACACCATAGCTTCTGATGCTGATGTCATGCTAAAAGTGATGATGGAAGAGGAATTTGGCATTAAGGAAGAAGAGCGCCGAAATCCCTATGTTGCCATGATTTTTGTCTTTATTGCCTTCCTAATTGGTTCTTTGCTTCCGGTACTTCCGTTCGCCTTCATTACTAATGCTACCACGGCGGGACTAATTGCCACAATTGGCAGTATTTTAGGCCTTTTCACTGTTGGTGTGATCAAATCTCACCTCGCTGAAACTAACTGGATTATTGGTGGCGGTGAAAATGCATTATTGGGGCTAGCAGCTGGCATAATAACATTTCTTATTGGAACTATTCTGACCACACCAATCTTGTAAAACCCAGCAATCCTTCTCTACTTCTCAACATTTCTTTTTTTTGGTCTTATGGAAATTTATTAGGGGTTAAGCATTTTTTCCAGTTTTCGTTTAATTTCTTTTTTTGACCGATAACTTTGAATTATGTTGATGGAAACGAATATTATTGGGATACCGACAAGTACTGACAAAACAGTTGCCCGTAAAAGGGAGAAATATTTTATAGACATGTCTATAATCTGAATTGTATAATTACTCACTACATTCGGGTCACTAACATTTTCTTGCGGCACCCAACGATATTTCAATAATCGATACGGATGATCAGGACCGCGAGTTAACGTGATTCGTTTATAATCGGTTTTCAACCAATTATCATAGAGATTTTTGTTTCCACGTGTTGGATCTACTGGTAATAAGCCAAGTCTTTCAACATAAAACATCGGATAGGCATGGGCAACAGCACCTTCGTCTGTGGTTTCAAAACCCGGTGCGAAATCTGCTAACCATGCAGTATGGCCAATCGCTGGAATCCCACGTGCCCGAACTAATGCAATAAACAATGTATTGTATTCGTCACAATCCCCATATCCATTTCTTAATGCAAAACTGGCACCACGAACCGAACTAAGGAGTCGATATTTAATATAACTGGATGAAAAATTATAGGCTTTGAAGGCAATCTTTAAAGGATCGTCGGTTGGAGCTAATTGCTGTGCCAGTTGTTTTATAGCGGGATCAGTCGGATCAGCTAATGGATCGTACGCAGTAAACAACTTGTAAAGTGGATCACTGGTGTTATAAGGCTGCGGTTTAATATCTAAACCGGTATAATCTAAGAGGTTCAGTGTTAAATTAACTTCGAACACTAAATCCAAGGATTTATTCACCGGGAATTCATTAAACTCATACCAAGCAAATTTATTGTCATATTCGTCGGTTGTGGTCCGATTTGGTGGGGTATACATTTTTAACTCGCTGACTTTCTGGACAGGATCCCAATCTTTGAGAAGTGCCAAACGAACTGATAAAAAACTCAAATTTAGCGGTCCTTCATTCACCACTTGAAAACGATATTTGAGATGAAGATTGGCTACACCTTTAAGTACATCCCCTTTTTCCTTTGTATAAATCACACCGACAACACCAAGTGATATAAAGACTAGTACAATGAGGGAAAGTGCTTTTATGTGTTTTTTAGAGTTAAACACGGGTATCAACCTCCCAATATTTTTCGGCCAACTCCATTCCCAAAGTAGCACATTTTAACGGTGAAAGTTTAGTTCCATCAAGATTTAATTCTTCGACTAATTTGAAGCGTTCCAATAAACTACTTGCATTAATATTTTGAATTTCAAGACCGGGACGCTTGTTTACCTCCAAAACTAAGATTCGTTGATGTGTATCGACGACAATATCCACCCCAGTGTAACCTAACCCACTACTCTTTTGTGCCAAACATGCTGTAGCTAAAATTTCTTTCCATGACTTGATACGAAATCCCACAATACGTTCTTTAGTATCGGGATGGATATTGACTTCTTGCCCCTTCCACTCCGATCGAAAAATAGTTCCATCAGTCATTCGGATCGCCGCACCAATTGCACCTTGTTTAAGATTTGCTTTTCCATTACTTTCTTTGGTCGGTAAACGTGCCATTGCCATGACGGGAAGCCCACGAAACACAATGATGCGAATGTCGGGAAGTCCGACCGAAATACGTTTTAATTCTGGACTTACCTCAATTTTTTCTTCAATAAGAGCAATATCATTCTCACCAATACGATGACTTGTTAAAAATTCACCTTGAATTATCTTTAATATATGCTCTTTCAACGCGTTGAGATGATATTTTTCATTATTCATAATCAACAAACCATCATCGGTCATTCCATCGATAACTAGAATTCCTTTCCCACCAAAACTATTAGCCGGCTTTATTGCAAAGCCTTTTTTAAAAATGGGTTCTGTAGTGAGTCTTTGCAGAAACTCTTGTAATTCGTCTTCACTAGAAATAATACCTAAAAGATTAGCCGTTGGGACGTCCCATTTCTCAAATTGTTCTTTCATTGAAAATTTATTAATCAGAGGAAAAAGGACGGAATCATTGTATTTAGCTATATAATTACGATTTCGAACTAAGATCGTAAGTGGATCTTTATTTCGTTGAAAAAGTTTTTTAAAGCGTTTTTTATCAAAAAAAGTATATGAACGCGTTTTCCCGAAAAAGAATAATGAGCCGGCAAGAATAATCCACGTTTCTGGATTTAATGTCACAAAATAGACGAGAGGATCAAAGCTCATGACTACATAAGCCCCTAACGTGACAAGAATCGTATAAAATAACCGTTGAAAAGCATCTAACTGGCCAGATTGCTCTAATTCAGTGACATACCGATCGGCAAACCATGGAGTAATAATTATTGGAACTAAAATAGAATCACTCAAGAATTCTATGCGTAGAATTTCTCCAGCAATTTCTAAAAATCCGATATAGCAAATAACGAACGTCATAAGTATGCCGATACGAAAACCGACTGCCAAGTTATAGGGGTTAATTAACATTCGGACAATATACGCAAGAACAAAAATATTTAGAAAAACGATCAGACCCCATACCGGGCCATCTTGTAACATAACGATAACTAAAACTGTCGGCGCAAAGAGACCTAACGTTCTTGTACCTAAAACGTATTTTGCCATCAAAATAACCCAAATACCTAAAAGAAAACGAAAGAGAAACACAGAATGTTGTAATACTAAAATAGCTTGTCCCAAAAAAAGACGAGACAATGTGCTAATCACCGTGATAAGTAAAAGTAAAAGGATTAGATTGAAGTTTTCATCTAAAACAGTAAACATTCCTTTATCAATTTCAAATTTCATTTTAATTCCCCGTTTTCTATTTTTTACGGAAATTTTATAGGAATTTAGACTATTAACACCAGCAAATAAAAGAAAACCCGAAGGTAAGAGAATTAGAAGCAACCGAACAGTGTCAATTCCCTCTCCACCGGTTGCAGCGGCAATCTCAGCTGTTTTTAATTGATACCATTCTGTGACTGCTTCATTT
>WAPZ01000646.1 GCA_015520535.1 Candidatus Heimdallarchaeota archaeon | reverse complement strand
GTTCCAAAGTTGAACTTTGGAACGAAAAAAGCCAATACTTTCAAAATGGCACACAGGCTCCCCCTTCCCTTCGGCGAAGGGAAGGGGGTAGGGGGGATGGGTCAAAAAAAGACGAATTTTTATTGCTACCTCACCCCCTCGGTCCGCTTCTCCAAAAGATTTGGGGAAGGGGAAGAAAACGCACAAAGGGAATTAGCGTTAATCTGTGTGAAATGTTTTGGTAGCTCGACTCTCCAGGGGCAAATCAGTGATTTGCACTTGCACCTGACATAAAAACGACCATTCTTTAGAATGAAAGGGATTCCTCATCCCGCATAAAGCGCATTGGCGTCAACCTAAGAGCGCTTAAAAAAACTGGAGTCCTCCCTTTTCTTTTATTATATTCCCTCCATGAGCACAATAATTAAATCTAATGGCCGAATAATTTCTACAACGGATATTAAATTGATCAATTCCCTGATTCAGCAAAATAAAAGCTGGAACCGTACACGCCTTTCCAAAGAATTATGCAAAATCTGGGATTGGCGGATGCCCAATGGCCAGCTTAAAGATATGGCCTGCCGATCTTTATTGCTTAAATTGCACCGCATGGAATTAATCCATCTACCAGAACCTGTCCATGATGGCAGAAATCATCTGCGTAATAAAACTTCAACATCTCCTCAAATCGATTACCGCATTTCTCCCATAAATTCCGGTTTAAAAGAAATACTGCCCTTATCTGTAAAAGTAGTTAATGAAAAAAAAGATGCCTTACTTTTTAATAAACTTCTTAATAATCATCATTATTTGGGATACAAAGGCACTGTTGGCGAGCATATGAAATATCTGGTTTTTGATAATCGGCAAAGACCAATTGCAGCTCTTTTGTTTGGTTCAGCGGCCTGGCGTTTAGAAGATCGTGACCGATTTATCGGCTGGGATGATACTACACGTCAAAGAAATCTATACTTTCTAACCAATAATATGCGTTTTTTGATTTTACCATGGGTAAAAGTTCCCAATTTAGCCAGCCATATTCTTTCTAAAGTTGCCCGTCGCATTAAAACAGATTGGATAGAAAAATACAGTCATCCCATCGTCTTGTTAGAGACTTTTGTTGAAATTGATCGTTTTAAGGGCACTTGTTATAAGGCTGCAAACTGGATGTATATAGGTAAAACGAAAGGTCGTAGCCGCAATGATCGCTATTCCAAACTTCATGTGCCCATTAAAGATATTTATCTTTTACCTTTAATAGCTAATTATCGTGAAGTTTTATTAAGATGAAAGGAGATTTTGACATGTTAAAAAAACTCTAAATTACTCTTAGCCCGTTTTAATACGCTCGGTAAAACCGATATTGAAAGGCTGGCCCGAAATAGCCAGGCCATCATAAGAACACCCCAAAAAATAGAACCGATTATTTTAGTTTTAGCTATTATTAAATCGGCTTTATATTCGGCAAATTCTCTGTCCAACATCGCAGCATATATCGCAGGTTTTATTAATAAAACCGTATCTAAACAAGCGGTTCATAAAAGAATCAATACCGCTTTTGTAAATTTTGTTCAGGCTTTGCTGGCTTTAGCTATTATGCAAAAGGCAAAGTTAAATATTAAACACAACTCTAAAATCTTCAAACATTTCAAAGATGTTATTATTCAAGATTCCACCAATATCCCTTTATCTGAGCAGTTAGCCTCATATTTCCCAGGAGCAAAAAATAGTTCTAATAAAAGGTTTGCTTCCCTTAAAATTCAGGTCATTTTTAGTATCTTAAGGGAACGATTTCTATATTTTTTATTAACTCCTTTTACTACCAATGACCAAAGTCAAGCGGATGAAATTTTCAAATATGCGACCAAGGGCTCTTTAATTATTAGAGATTTGGGCTATTTTACGCTCAAAAGTTTAGCTTACTTAAACAATGCCGGTATCTATTTTTTATCCCTTTTACATAAAAACACAAATATATATGATGCCAATACCAAGAAAAAATTAAATTTAGTACGCCTCTTGAAAAAAAAGAACTTCCTGGATTTGGAGGTTATCGTGGGCAAGACTACACCTGTAAAGGCACGCCTTATTGCGTTGCCCGTTGATGAAAAAACAGCACAAAAACGCAGAGAAAAAGCTAAACACGACAGAGACAAAAGGTTGAATCACAGCAAAAATTACCTTTTCCTTCTGGGATGGACTATTCTCATTACTAATGTTCCTTTAGATGTTTGGGACGCTCAGGATGCCCTGAATGCTTATCGAATTCGTTGGCGCATCGAAATTATTTTTAAGACATGGAAAAGCGTTTTTCATGTCGATAATATCCCTTCATCTTCAAAAAATATGACGCTGGCTTTTATTTATGCCATGTTATTTTTTATTACGCTTTTTACTCTAAATATTTATGACCGTCTTTTAGTTTTGGTTAAAAAGAAAAAACTCTCGGTACAGATTAGTCTGCTTAAATTAGCACAATTCTTAAAAAATACAGATTTAATGCCTTTGGCTTTAACTTATCCTGAGAAGTTTATAAAAAAATATTTTATACAAATAATTTATTATTGCGCCTATGAAAAACGTAAAAATCGACTCAATTATTTACAATTACTGGATTTTTAGGTTGACGCCAATGCGCAGTTGCGGGATGTAGGTTCGAGTCCTACCGCCGGAGCAAATAGCCTTCAGGGAAGAAATAGCC